>DATBSX010000270.1:0-5197 GCA_036559565.1 Steroidobacteraceae bacterium
CGGAAGAATTGCCGCGTTCGCCTGCGGCCTCGTGATGCTGGGCCTCGCCGCAATGTCGGCAGGCGCACAGGAAGCGGCAGCCACGGCAAAGCCCGCGACCGAAGACGAGCGGCTTTCCGCGTTCTTCGAGGAAGTGTTCCAACGCAGCGTCAAGGACAGCCCGCTGTTCCAGGCCTACCTCGGCATGAAGGGACCGGACTACGGCAAGTGGAACGACTTCTCGGACGAGGAGGCGCAGCGCCAGGATGGTCTCAACAAGCAGGACCTCGCGCGGCTGCACTCCGAGTTCAAATTCGACAATCTCTCCGACAAGATGAAGATCAGCTACCGGATCTTCGAGCTGCAGACCCAGGCATCGATCGACACCTTCCCCTGGCGCTTCCACGGCTACGCCTTCCAGACGCAGTCGAACCCGGTCAGCCAGGCCGCGACTTTCCTGCAGAACGTCCACAGCGTGGACAGCGTCGAGGACGCCGAGGCCTATGTCTCGCGCCTGAATGGCGTGCAGAAGGCGCTCGAGCAGGGCATCGTCGTCATGAACGAGGCCGCGCGCCGCGGCATCGTGCCGACGTCCTTCTCCTTCGACCCGGTGATCGGCGACAGCCGGAACATCATCACCGGCGCGCCGTTCGACGGCAGCGGCAAGGATTCCGCGATCCTCGAGGACTTCCGCGGCAAGGTGGACAAGCTCAAGACCGACGATGCCACGAAGAAGCGGCTGATCGACGAGGCAACCGCGGCGCTCAAGGGCCCGTTCCAGGCAGGCGTCAAGGAGACGATCGCCGCGATCGAGGCGCTGCGGCCGAAGTCGCAGGGCGCGAACGGCGTGTGGAAGCTGCCGGACGGCGACGCGTACTACAAGGCGCAGATCAGGTTCTGGACCACGACCGACATGACGGCCGACCAGATCCATCAGGTCGGCCTCGACGAGGTCGCGCGCATCAAGGGCGAGATGGACGTGATCATGAAGAAGGTCGGCTTCCAGGGCGACCTGCCGGCGTTCTTCAAGCACCTGCGCACGGACCCGAAGAACTTCTTCCCGAACACGCCGGAGGGCAAGCAGGCGTACCTCGACCAGTCGAAGGCCTACATCGACGCCGTCTACTCCGACGTCAAGACGTACTTCAACCTGCTGCCGAAGGCACCGCTCGAAGTGCGCGCGGTCGAGGAATGGCGCGAGGCGACGGCGCCGATCGCCTTCTATAACCAGCCAACGCCGGACGGCAGCCGCCCGGGCATCTACTACGTGAACCTGCACGACATGACGACGCGGCAGAAGCACGAGATGGAGACGGTCGCCTACCACGAGGGCGCGCCGGGCCATCACTTCCAGATCGCGATCCAGCAGGAGCTCGAGGGCGTGCCGACCTTCCAGAAATTCGCGTTCTTCGGAGCCTACGTTGAGGGCTGGGGCCTTTACGCCGAGCGCCTCGAAAAGGAGCAGGGCCGCTTCACCGACCCGATGCAGGACTTCGGGCGCCTGCAGAACGAGATGCTGCGTGCCTGCCGCCTGGTCGTCGACACCGGTGCGCACGCCAAGCACTGGACGCGCCAGCAGATGATCGACTACATGATGGCAAACAACCCGATGACGCTCGAGGATGCGACGAAGGAAACCGAGCGCTACATCGACAACCCGGGCCAGGCGCTGTCGTACAAGATCGGCATGCTGAAGATCCTCGAGCTGCGCGCGAAGGCGAAGTCGGAACTCGGTGCGAAGTTCGACATCCGCGACTTCCACGACGTCGTGCTGAAGAACGGCGCCGTGCCGCTCCCGGTGCTCGAGAGCCTCGTAAACGACTACATCGCCGCCAAGAAGGCGGCCTGACGCATACCGTCGCCGGCCCGTTCAGCGGGCCGGTGGCGGGGATTCGCGGGCCGCGGCGTCGAAGACCGTGCGCCCGTCGAACACGGTCATCAGCACCTTTGCGTCGCTGATCGCGGCCGCGGGAATCCCGAACAGGTTGCGGTCAAGCACGACGAGGTCGGCGCGCTTGCCGACCTCGATCGAGCCGAGATCAGACTCGCGGTTCAACTGCCAGGCGCCCTGAATCGTGTAGGCGGCGATCATCGTATCGAGGTCGACTCGCTCGCCGGAGCCGAGCACCGGCCCTGCATTGCTCTGCGGATCCTGCCGCGTCACGCCGGTCTCGATCGCGAGCAAGGGGTTCAGGTCGGTCACGTAGTAGTCGCTGCCGCCAACGACGCGACCGCCGGCGAGGGCGACGCTGCCGATCGGGTACATGCTGTAAGTGCGCTTCTCTCCGATCATCGGGACGTCGAGTTCGAGCGCGGACGGATCCGGGTAGGCCCACAACGGCTGGAACGTGGCGGCGATACCGAGACTCGCAAAGCGGGGGATGTCGGCCGCGTCGATGAGCTGCAAGTGCACGATCTGGTGGCGATTGTTGCTCATTCCGTTGGCCTTGCGCATCGCCTCGAATCCGTCGAGCGCCATGCGAATGCCGGCATCCCCGACCGCGTGCACGTGGATCTGCAGGCCCATCGCGTCGAAGCGCGTGAAGTAGCGGTTGACCTGCTCCTGCGTGTAGAAGTGCGTGCCCAGCCCGAATTCGCGCTTTGCGTAAGGCTCGAGCAGCGCGCCCGTCCCGAACTCCACGACGCCGTCCATGTAGATCTTGACCGAGTCGACGTCGAGGTTCGGCCGCCGCCACTGCTGCCGCGACTCGAGGAGCGCAAAGACGCGGTCGTCGAAGGCGCCGGGCTGCCAGTTGAGCGGCGACAGTGACGCGCGCACGCGCAGGTCCAGCTCGCCGGAATCGGCGAGCGCGACGACAGGCGCGATCAATTCGGCGTCGAGCCCCGGCTCGATGACGGCCGTGATGCCGTTTTCGTGCGCGAGCCTGATCGCGGCCAGCACCGATTTGCGCTGCTGCTCCGGCGATATCGCCGGCAGGCTTTCCTTGACGAGCAGCATGGCGGCGTCGCGCAGCGTTCCGCTCGGCTCGCCGGCGGAATCGCGCTCGATGACGCCGTTGGCGGGATTGCGGGTCGCGCGAGTGACGCCAGCGATGGCGAGCGCGCGGCTGTTGACCCATGCCGCATGGCCGAAACTCGACTCGAGGTACACCGGCCGGTCCGGGAACAGGGCATCCAGTTCCGATTTCTTCGGATTGGCGTCGGGCCAAAGCCATTCCTGCCAGCCGCCGCCGATGATCCAGTGCTCCGCGCCGTAGCCCGCGAGCTTCACGCAGTCGCGAAGCCGCCCGTCAACCGCGTCGTGCGCGTCCAGCCGCATCAGGTCACAGTCCTCGGCGGTCGCGACGCCGATCAGGAGATGAATGTGCGAATCCTGGAAGCCGGGCAGCACCATGTGTCCCGCGAGGTCGGTGACCACCGTGTCCTTTCCGATCCACTCGCGGATATCGCCGTTCCTGCCGACCGCGACGATGCGCCCCTCCTGGACGGCGACCGCCTCGGCCCAGCTGCGGCGGGCGTCGACGGTGTAGATTCTCGCGTTGAGAAAGACCCGGTCGGCGGCCGGCGGGGCGGGGCCATTGCAGGCTGCAACAACCGCCAGCAGCGCAGCGCACAGGGCGCGACGAGCGCTGCGTTTCTGGGCCATCGGAATCTGGCGCTAGCGCGCGGGACGCAGGCGCGGCACGGTCGCGTTGGCGTCGGAGAGCAGCTCCGATGCCGCCTTCGCGAGAATCCCGAGGCCTTCATCCACGATCGCGTCCTCAGCCGTGATCGGCACGAGGATGCGGATGACGTTGCTGTAGATTCCGCAGGACAGCAGGATCAGCCCGAGCTCGCGGGCCCGCACCGTCAGCTTCTTCGTCAGTTCCGCCGCCGGGCGATGCGCATCTCCGCCCTCGCCGAGCTCGAAGGCGATCATCGCGCCGAGCCGGCGCACGTCCACGATCTCGTTGTGGCGCGCCGAGAGCGCATCGAGCGATTTTCCAATGCGTTCGCCGAGCTGTTCCGCACGCTCGAAGATCCGCTCTTCCTCGAATACCTGGAGCACGGCCAGCGCGGCCGCGCAAGCGACGGGGTTTCCGGCATAGGTTCCGCCGAGGCCACCGGGGCCGCAGGCGTCCATGACGTCGGCGCGCCCGACCACCGCCGAGAGCGGGAATCCGCCCGCGAGCGATTTCGCGAGCGTGTAGAGGTCCGCCGGGACGCCGTAGTGCTCCATCGCGAACATGGCGCCGGTGCGGCCCGCGCCGCTCTGGATCTCATCCGCGATCAGGATGATCCCGTGGCGGTCGCAGAGCTCGCGCAGGCGAACCATGAAGTCCTTCGGCGCGATGTAGAAGCCGCCTTCGCCCTGCACGGGCTCGACGATGATCGCGGCGACGCGATCGGCCGCGACGTCGCACTTGAAGATCGTCGCCAGCGCGTCGAACGCATCGTCCGTCGACACGCCGTGCAGCGGATTCGGGAATGGCGCGTGGTAGACCTCGGCCGGGTAGGGACCGAAGCCCGACTTGTAGGGATCGACCTTGCCGGTCAGCGCGAGCGCCATGATCGTGCGCCCGTGGAAGGCCCCGGAGAAGGCGATGACGGCCGCGCGGCCGGTCGCCGCGCGGGCGATCTTGACCGCGTTCTCGACGGCTTCCGCGCCGGTCGACATCAGCATGGTCTTTTTCGGGCCCTTGCCGGGCGCGAGCGCGTTCAGCTTCTCGCAAAGCGCGACGTAGGGCTCGTAGGGCGTGATCTGGAAGCAGGTGTGGGTGACCTTGTCGAGCTGGGCCCGCACGGCCTCGAGCACGCGGCGGTGTCGATGGCCCGTGTTGAGCACGGCGATGCCGCCCGCGAAATCAATGTAGCGGCGGCCCTCGCAGTCCCAGAGCTGCGCATTCTCGGCGCGCTCGATGAAAACCGGGTGGACCATCGAGACGCCGCGCGCAACCGCAGCCTGGCGCCGGGCGACCAGTGATTCATTGCTTGCCAAGGGGTTCTCCCGTCAGTGGATCGGCTCGTCGAAGTCGTCGTCTTCGACGATCTGCTCCCAGGTCGTGATCGCCTCCTCGGGCGAAGACGCCTTGAACTCGTCGGTCAGGTCCGTGTAACCGAATTCATCGGGCTCGACGTCGTCGAGCGGGCCGCCCCAGTCTTCGGGCTGCGCGGCCGTCTCCACCAGGAGCGTGCGCCATTCGTCGAGATCGAGCTCGTCGAGGCCGCCGTCGAATTCCTGGATTTCAATCGTGCCCGCAGTTTCATCGAGCGCAAC
>DATBSX010000271.1:0-2368 GCA_036559565.1 Steroidobacteraceae bacterium
CGTTCTCAGCACGCCGCGGCGACGATACAACCGTCCTCGATGCTGCCGACTGCCCGGTATTGCAGGTCGCTCTGGCCGGCGGCAGCCAGGACGCCTGGTCCACATCGCATCGCGGACTTGCGCCCGGCGACCTTGCGATGAACGTGGTCTTGCCAGAGCTCGACGGACGGCTGTTCACGCGCGCCATCTCATTCAAATCGGAAAAGGAAGCCGACGACGATCTGGAACATGCTTCACTCCTGCATGAACCGGCGCCGGATCGCATTGCCTTCGTTGCCAAACTGGCCGCTGCCTGGACGCGGCTCGGCACGAAGCCCCGGATGGAGCGGCGCCTCGCGCTCGTGCTCTCGGACTATCCTGCACGCGCCGGTCGCACCGGCTATGCTTGCGGGCTCGACACGCCGGAAAGCGTGCGCGAGATCATCGGTCTGCTCGCCGATGCGGGGTATACGACCGCTGGAGCCATGTGGCCCGCCGGCGAGATCATCGGACGGCTCACCGATGCACGTTCTGGCGAAGCGCTCAGGGTATCCATCGAACAGTATCGGACCTGGTTCGCCTCACTACCCAACGCCGCCGCCGACGCGATCATCGCCGCTTGGGGCGACCCGGAGGATGACCCGGCCTGCGTCGAAGGAGACTTTCGGTTCCCGTGCCTTAGGGCAGGACACGTTACGGTACTGCTGCAGCCAGACCGCGGCTCGCACGCCGACCGCAAGCAGGGTTATCACGACACGGCCTGTCCCCCGCGGCATGCGTACGTCGCCCTCTATGCGCTGCTGCGCGAGAGCGAACGCATCGACGCACTGGTGCACCTTGGAACGCACGGGACGCTCGAATGGCTTCCCGGAAAGGCGCTGGCGCTGTCTGAGGACTGCTTCCCCGAAGCACTGCTTGGTCCGTTGCCAGTGGTCTACCCCTTCATCGTCAACAATCCCGGCGAGGCCGCGCAAGCCAAGCGCCGCATCTCCGCCGTCACTATCGGGCATTTGACGCCGCCGTTGAGCATTGCGGGATTGCACGGGCCGTTGGCGGAGCTCGAAGGGCTGATCGAGGAATATGCCGAAGCTGACGGCGTCGACCGCCGCAGGGGGCCGCTGCTCGAGGCGGAGATCCTCGAGCGTGCGTGGCGGTCGGGACTTGCCACCGAGTGCGGCGTCGAGCGGGATGATCCTCCCCGGGCCGCCATTGCCAAACTCGACGCGCAACTTTGCGACATCAAGGATCTCGCCATTCGCGACAGCCTGCACGTATTCGGGAGGCAGCCCTGCGCCGAGGCGCGGTCGGAGCTCCTGCAGGCAACCCTCAAAAATCTCACCGGCACCGCATCGCCGGAGATGAAACGGCAGGCCGAGGCGCTGATCGCCGACTGCGCCAGCAGCGAGCGCGCTGCGCTGCTGGCGGCGCTCGACGGACGCCGTGTGGCACCGGGCCCCGCCGGCGCGCCAACGCGCGGGCGCCTCGACGTGCTGCCGAGCGGACGCAATCTGACGACGATCGATCCGCGCGCCATTCCGACCCGCACGGCTGCTGTGATCGGCGTGCGCGCGGCCGAGGAGGTCGTGCGCCGTCACTTGCAGGATAAAGGTGAGTTCCCGCGGTCGATCATGCTCGACCTGTGGGCGTCGGCCTCGCTGCGCACCGGCGGCGACGATCTCGCTCAGGCGCTAGCCTATCTCGGCGCGAGGCCCGTCTGGGACACGGCCTCAAGCCGTGTCATCGGCGTCGAGGTGCTGCCACTCGCTCTGATCGACCGCCCGCGCATCGACGTGACACTGCGCATTTCCGGTCTCTTTCGCGACATCTTCCAGTCGCAGATCGCGCTGTTCGACATGGCAGTCGCCCGGGTCGCCGAACGCGATGAAGAAGACGAGTGGAATTCGTTGGCTGCAGCCCGCCGGAGAGGCGGCAGTCTCGCGCGGGTTTTCGGTGGCGCGCACGGCACCTATGGCGCTGGCGCGGCCGAGGCAGCGCTTGAGACGAACTGGACCTCGCGCGCCGACCTCGCCAATGCCTACCTGTCGGCGACGACGCACGCCTACGGCCCTGACGATCTCGGCGTCGCCGCGCTCGCGGCATTCGCGGACCGCGTGGCAGCAACGGATGCCCTGGTCCACCCGCAGGACGACCGGGAGCGCGACCTTCTTGACGGCGATGGCGTCGCTGATTTCGTCGGTGGCTTTGCCGCGGCGGCGGCGGAACTCGGAGCCAGCCCCGTACTATACCACCTCGATACCAGTCGCACCGACAAGCCCGTCGCGCGAACAGTGTCAGAGGAGATTGCTCGCATCGTGCGCGGGCGCCTCACCAACCCGCGCTGGATCAAAGGCATGATCGGCCACGGGCACCGCGGTGTCGCCGAGATGGC
>DATBSX010000272.1:0-2949 GCA_036559565.1 Steroidobacteraceae bacterium
GAGGATCTCGAGGATCTTCACGCGCGGGAGCGTGACCTTGAGTCCGGCTTTGCGAAGGTCGCTCGTTTCCACCATCGGGCTCCCGCCGCCAGGCGCGGCGATTCCGCTATGATGCGCGGCATTATCCTCCAGGACTCCTGACGATGCGACCTGTTCAGCAACTCGCCGCCTGCTGTGGGGCACTCGTTCTTGCATTCGCCCTGCAGGGCTGCGTGTATCGCATGGACATCCAGCAGGGCAACCTGCTCGACGTCGAGCAGGTCGACCAGGTCGAGGTCGGCATGACGCGAAGCCAGGTCCGCTTCCTGCTCGGCACGCCGATGGTGATCGACAGTTTCGACGCCGACCGCTGGGACTACATGTACAGCCTGCGGCGCGGTCACGAGCGTGAGGTGACGCGGCGCCACCTCGTCGTCTGGTTCGATGGCGACAAGGTCGCGCGCGTCGAAGAGCCGATCCCGCTGCCGCGCCCCGAGTCAGCGACGACCGGCTGATCCCGAGCGCATCGAGCGGCCCTCACGCGCGAGACGCCGCCGCCGCTCCTTCGGGTCCTCGACGAGCGGACGCAGGACCTCAACGCGATCCCCCGCCTGCAGCACGCGCTCGCGCGGCACCTCATGCCCGAAGATCCCGACGCCACAGGCCGCGGCATCTATGGACGGGTGCAGGGCGAGGATGCCGGAACGCGCGATGGCCTCGCCCGCGGTGCACCCGGCCGGGACCTCGAGCGGCAACACGGTCTGCCGGTCCGCCTCGGCACAAACGACCTCGATGGCGATGAATTCAGCCGCCACCGAAAACCTGCCGCGCCCGGCGTGCGAACGCGTCCACGAGGTGGTTGCAGGCGCCTTCGAAGGCAGGGCCGAGCGCGAGCGCCCCGATCACGCCTTGGGTCGTGAAACGCACCTGCAGGTCGACGCGCGTACCGGCATCGCCGATCGGCGTGAAGTCCCAGCGCCCCTCGAGCTCGTCGAATGGACCGTCCATGAGGCTCATCGTGATCGAGCGGCCCGGCTCGTGGCGATTCTTCGTCGTGAAGTTTGCACGCGCCAGGCCGCTCGCGAGGCCCAGTGAGACCGTGACCGCATCGCCCTCGCGCTTCAGGACCCTCGCCGTCCTGCACCAGGGCAGGAATTCCGGGTAGCGCTCGACGTCGGCAACGAGTCCGTACACCGCATCCGGCGCATACGGCAGGAGCGCGCTGCGCCGCACTTCACGCATGGGTCACCCGTGCCACGCCTTGATTGTCACAGGGCTTTGCGGGCCGGACAACCGCGCCATGCCGCTAGAATGGCGCATGGCGGACAAGGACACATCGGCCGGACGCATCGCGGAAAATCGCCGCGCGCGCTACGACTATTTCATCGAGGAGCGATTCGAGGCCGGCGTCGCACTGCAGGGCTGGGAAGTGAAGGCGCTGCGCGCCGGCCGCCTCCAGCTCCAGGAGTCCTATGTGCTCCTGAAGAACGACGAGGCCTGGCTCTTCGGTGCGCACGTCTCGCCACTGCCGACCGCCTCCACCCACGTGCAGCCGGATCCGACGCGCAGCCGGAAGCTCCTGCTGCACCGCCGGCAGATTGATTCGCTGGTCGGCGGCGTCGAGCGCAAGGGCCGCACGATCGTGCCGCTTGCGATGTACTGGAAAAACGGTCGCGCAAAGCTCGAAATCGGGCTCGCGCGCGGCAAGCAGGAACACGACAAGCGCGCCGACACCAAGGAGCGCGACTGGCAGCGTGAGAAGGCGCGGGTGATGAAAGGACGCCGCTGAGGGGCCTGTGCCCGGTTCTGATAGAATGGGCGGGACTTCTGGGGGCGATCGGCTTCGACGTGGGTTACGAAACTCCAGGGGCGTGCCGAGGTGCAGGCTACCTCGTTAATCCGCTTGCAAACTATAGTTGCCAACGACGACAACTACGCTCTGGCGGCTTAATCCCGCCTAACCCCCGACTGGCATGTGCCTGTGCATCCAGACCCGGGGGACGCGCTCACAGGATCGCGGAACCGGTGTGCTCCGGGCTGGAACCGCTAAAACGCTCCGAAGCTGGCTTCGTGTTTTCCCCGTCAGCCGGGTAGCACGGAGCGAGATCAATAGGCTGGACACGCACGTAGAACCTGTAGCGTAGGACTTGCGGACGCGGGTTCGATTCCCGCCGCCTCCACCAATCGAGTCCGGCCAGTCATGATCTGACTGGCCTTTTTTTTGCGCCCGAATCGTCCTATTGCCGGAACTCGAACAAGTCGGCGTCGGGATCGGGCAGACCCAGGATGGCCCGCTGGATGACTTGCGCTGCAATGGCGCTGAACGTGATGCCATTTCCGCCGTAGCCCATCACGGCAAGACACCGCGCGGCGCCGGGGATTGCGCCGATTGCGGGCAAGCCGTTCGCGCTTGCGCCAAAGCAGCCTGCCCAGGCGAACTCCGGCCGGGTATCGAGCGCTGGCATTAACCGCTTGAGTTTTCGCCCGATGGCAGCGATTTTTTTCGGGATCAGCGCGTCGCGTTGCTCGTCATCCGAGAACTCTTCGTCCTCACCGCCGACGATCACCCGACCGTCCAGCGTGGTTCGCATATAGAGATAGGGTTCCGCCGCCTCCCAGATCAGGCAACGCCCGGGCCAGAGCCGCGCCGGCTGCGGCGCCGTCGCCATCGCCCAGGTGGACATCACCTTGTATCCCCGGGGCTTGATGAGCTTCATGACTTCGTAGCCGGTCGCAAACACGGCGTGCCCGGCGCGGACCACGTGTCCGTCCGCCGTCGCCAAACTTACCCGCGCGCGCCCGGGCACGACGTCGGTGACCTCGGTTGGCGCGTGAATGCGGGCCCCTCGCTGCAGCGCGGAGCGCCAGATGCCGGCGACGAGCGTCACAGGATTGACCTCACCGGCACCGCTGGACAGGATCGCTCCTCTTCTCTCGATGCCCGTCATCTCGCGCAACACTTTCGCGTCG
>DATBSX010000273.1:0-3324 GCA_036559565.1 Steroidobacteraceae bacterium
CGTCCTCGCCGAGCTGTGCGAATGCATCTTCGGACTTCTGTCCTGCCTGCCTCGCCAGCCGGACGTCCCGGAACTTGCCCTGCCGATACAGGGCCACTTCGCGCGCCTTGCGTTCGCTGTCGACCGCGAGCAGCTCGTCGCCGGCGTTCGGCGGGCTCGAGAGGCCGAGCATCTGCGCCGGAATCGAGGGACCCGCGGAGTCGATCTCCTTGCCGAGCTCGTCGAACAACGCGCGCACCCGGCCGAACTGCTCGCCCGCGACGACCGAGTCGCCGATCTTGAGCGTGCCGCGCTTGACGAGGACGGTCGCGACCGCGCCGCGGCCGCGCTCGACACTCGCCTCGAGCACGACGCCGATCGCGGGCGCGTCCTGCACCGCGGTGAGCTCGAGCACTTCCGCCTGCAGCAGGATGGATTCGAGCAGCTTGTCGACACCCTCGCCCGTCTTCGCCGAGACGGGCACGAAGATGTTTTCGCCGCCCCATTCTTCCGCGATCACGGCTTCCTGGGACAACTCGTTCCTGACCTTTTCGGGGTCGGCGCCGTGCTTGTCGATCTTGTTGACCGCGACGACGATCGGCACGTTCGCGGCTTTCGCGTGCTGGATCGCCTCCTTCGTCTGGGGCATCACGCCATCGTCCGCCGCGACGACCAGGACGACGATGTCCGTGACTTGGGCGCCGCGCGCGCGCATCGCGGTGAATGCCGCGTGGCCCGGTGTGTCGAGGAACGTGATCACGCCGCGCGGCGTCTCGACATGGTAGGCGCCGATGTGCTGCGTGATGCCGCCCGCCTCGCCCGCCGCGACCTTCGTGCGGCGGATGTAGTCGAGCAGTGAGGTCTTGCCGTGGTCGACGTGGCCCATGATCGTCACGACCGGCGGACGCGGTAGCGCTTCATCGGAAGCCTCCATGCCGGCCTGCAGTGCTTCCTCGACCTGGTCGGCCTTCAGCACCTTCGCGACGTGGCCCATCTCCTCGACCACCAGCACCGCCGTGTCCTGGTCCACGGGCTGGTTGATCGTTGCCATTACGCCCATGTTGAGCATCGTCTTCATGACTTCGCTCGACTTGACGGCCATGCGCTGGGCCAACTCGGCGACCGTGATGGTCTCGCCGATCGCGACTTCGCGCTGCACCGGCTCGGTCGGCAACTCGAAGCCGTGCTTACGGTCCGCACCCGCCGCAGCGGCACGCCGCCGCGGCTCCGGCCGCGAGCGGCCCTTCTTGTGCCGTGCCGACAGCCCGCCGGCGATGTGCAGCTCCTGGCGGCCGTACTTGGTGTTCTTGTCGTCTTCCGCCGTCTTGCGCGATTTTTCCTCGCGGGCGCGACGCTCCTTCTCAGCCAGCTCGCGTGCCTTCTGCTCGGCATCGCGGCGTGCCTGTTCCTCGGCCTGGCGCTTGGTGTTTTCCTCGGCCGTGCGGCGCTCGGATTCCTCCCGCTCCCGCCGCTGCTGGTCGCGCTGCTCGACCTCACGGCGTGCCAGCTGCTCGACGGCCGCTTTCTCGGCGTTCTCGGCTTCGCGCTGCTGGTCCAGCACTTCCTGCGCGACCCGCGCCTGCTCCTCGAGGACGTCGCGCTTGATGTAGGTGCGCTGGCGGCGCACTTCGACATTGACCGTGCGCGCCTTGCCCATCGGGGCGGCGACCTTGATCTCGCTCTGCGCCTTGCGCCTGAGCGTGATCTTGCGCGGCGCACCGCCATCCTCGGCCTTGCCGTGGGCTTTTCGCAGGTGCGTCAGGAGCTCGTGCTTGGCATCCTCGCTGATGCGGTCCTTGGGACCGAGCGACCGGATGCCGGCCTTCTCCAGCTGCGCCAGAAGCTTGTCGACGGGGACCTTCAGGACCTCGGCGAACTGCTCGACCGTGACGTCGGACATCTCTCTACCTCCGCCCGGCCTCAGGCCTGTTCCGCGCTTTCAAACAAGTACGCCCGCGCGGCCATGATCAGCTTGCCCGCACGCTCCGGGTCGAGGCCCGGCACCGACTCGAGCTCGTCGAGCGACTGGTCCGCGAGCTCCTCGCGCGTGCGGATGCCGCGCGAAGCCAGCTCGTAAGCGAGCTCCTTGTCCATGCCCTCGACCGTGAGCAGATCCTCGGCGGGGCCCGACTCGTCGATCTTCTCCTCGCTCGCGATGGCCTGCGTCAGCAGCATGTCGCGCGCGCGGTTGCGCAGCTCCTCGACCATCTCCTCGTCGAACTCCTCGATGCCGAGCAGCTCGCTGGTCGGCACGTAGGCGACTTCCTCGATCGTCGAGAAGCCTTCCTGCACGAGCACGCTCGCGATGTCCTCATCCACGTCGAGCTGGATCTTGAACATCTCGCGCAGCTTGCCGGCCTCTTCCTCGCTGCGCTCGGTGGCCTGCTGCTCGGACATGACATTCAGCCGCCAGCCCGTCAGCTCGCTCGCGAGACGCACGTTCTGGCCGCCGCGGCCGATCGCCTGCGACAGGCGGTCCTCCGTCACCGCGATGTCCATGGAGTGCGCGTCCTCGTCCATGACGATGGAAGTGACCTCGGCCGGCTGCATCGCGTTGATCACGAACTGGGCCGGATTTTCGACCCAGGGGATGATGTCCACGCGCTCGCCCGCAATCTCGTTCGAAACCGCCTGCACGCGCGAGCCGCGCATGCCGACGCAGGCGCCCACCGGGTCGATGCGCGGGTCCAGGCTCTTGACCGCGATCTTGGCGCGCGCGCCCGGATCGCGGGCGGCGCCGAGGATCTGGATCAGGCCCTGCCCGACTTCCGGCACTTCGAGCTTGAAGAGCTCGATCAGGAAGTCCGGCGATGTCCGTGAAAGGAACAGCTGCGGGCCGCGCGCCTCGGAACGGACCTCGCGCAGCAGCGCCTTCAGGCGGTCCTGGGGGCGCACCATTTCCCGCGGAATCATGTGCTCACGGGGCACGAAGCCCTCCGCATTGCCGCCGAGGTCCACGTAAACGCCATGGCGGTCGACGCGCTTCACGATGCCGGAGGCCAGCGTATTGACGCGGTCCTTGTACTCGTCCACGACCTGGGCGCGCTCCGCCTCGCGCACCTTCTGCACGATGACCTGCTTCGCGGTCTGCGCGGCGATGCGGCCGAAGGCCACGGATTCCATCGGCACTTCGACAAATCCGGCGATCTCGGCTTTCGGATCGACATCGACGGCATCGTCAAGGCGCAGTTCGCGCTCCGGGAACTCGAGCTCGGTGGAATCGTCCGCGAACACCTTCCAGCGACGGAACGTCTTGTATTCGCCCGTCTTGCGATCGATCTCGACGCGCACGTCGATGTCATCGCCGTGCTTGCGGCGCGTCGCCGAAGCCAGCGCTGCCTCGAG
>DATBSX010000274.1:0-10982 GCA_036559565.1 Steroidobacteraceae bacterium
GGCCGAGAGCAGCGCCGCCGCGAAGGACTCGGCGTGCACGCCGACCTCGCGCTGGCTGATGAGGCAGTTCTTGCGCGCGTGCACGAACTCGATCGGGTCCTCGATCGTCAGGATGTGCCCCTTGATGCGCGAATTGAGGTCGTCGATCATCGCCGCGAGCGTCGTGGACTTGCCGGAGCCGGTCTTGCCGGTCACCAGGATCAGGCCGTTCGAGACCTTGGCGAGGCTTCGGACGGCCTCCGGCATCTTGAGCTGCTCGAGCGTCTGCGCCTTCGAGGGAATCGCGCGGAACACGGCGCCGAGGCCGTTCAACTGCCTGAGTACGTTGACGCGGAAGCGCGCGAGCGTTCCGAGCGAATAGGCGAAGTCGGTGCCGTCGCGCGTCTCGAAGCGGTCGAGCGCCTTGCGCGGCATGATCTCGTAGACGGCCTCGCGCACGTAATCGGCGGCGAGCCGCTCGGCGCGCAACGAAGCGAGCTTGCCGTACTGGCGGATGCGCGGCGGGTCCCCGGCCATGAAGTGCAGGTCGGAGCCGTCGCGCTTGAGGATTTCCTCGAGGTACTCGTCGATCTTCGGCAAGGTCCGGCCCCGCTATTCCAGTGTCTCGAACTTCGGTAGCAGGCTGCGGTCCACGACGAACTTCGAGAACAGGCGCTTGTCCGTCGCATACGTGTAGGCGTCGTCTGGATCGACTTCCTTCGCCTTGATCGCGCGCAGCAGCGCCTGATCCATCAGCTCCATGCCGGCGTCCTTGCCGGTTTGCAGCTGCGCAGGGATCTGGTGCGACTGGTCAGTCTGGATCAGCTTCGCGATCGCGCGGTTCATCAGCATGATCTCGCACACGGCCCGGCGCCCGCGGCCCTCGGGACGCTTGATCAGGAGCTGCGTGATCACCGCGATCAGGCTCTGCGCCAGGAAGCTCTTCGTCTGCTCGCGCTGGTCGGCGGGCAGTGCGTCGATCATGCGGTCGATCGTCTTGACGGCGCTCGTCGTATGCAGCGTCCCGAGCACGAGGTGGCCCGTCTCCGCCGCGGTCATCGCCATCGCGATCGTCTCGGGATCGCGCAACTCGCCGACGAGGATCACGTCGGGGTCCTCGCGCATCGCAGCGCGCACACCCTCGGCGAACGTCGGCAGGTGGGTGCCGAGCTCGCGCTGGACGACCTGGCTCTGCTTGCTGCGATGTACGAACTCGATCGGGTCCTCGAGGCTGATGATGTTGAGGTTCCGGTTCATGTTCAGCATGTCGATCATCGCCGCGAGCGTCGTCGACTTGCCGGTGCCGGTCGAGCCGGTCACGAGGATCATGCCCTGGTGGTAGTCGCAGAGCTTCTTGACGAGCGGCGGCAGCGCCAGCGAATCGAGCGTCGGCACTTCTGCCGGGATGGTCCGGAACACCGCGCCGACACCCGAGTCCTTGCGGAACACGTTCACGCGGAAGCGGCCGCCTTCTTCCGACACGTAGGAGAAGTCGACGTCGTGCCCGGCGCGGAACCTGTCCGAGAGGTTCCGCGTGAGGATCTCGGTGACGTATGCCTCGAGCTCCGCCGCCGCCAGTTCGCGGAACCGGATCGGCACCAGGTCGCCGTTCATGCGCAGCATCGGCGGCACGCCGACGGCCAGGTGGACGTCAGAGCATCCCTGGGCGGAGCCCAGCTTCAGAAATGCATCGATGCGCGGCATTGCGCCGCGAGTGAATCACAAGAAGCGTTCGAGCGCCACATTGACCTCTTCCATCGTGGAGAAGCGCTTCTCCTTGTCGACGGACATGCATTTCATGACGAGGTCGGATATGCCCTGCGGCAGCGCGGGGTTGAGCTCGATCGGGGGGCGGGCGCGTCCCTGCACGTGCTGGTACATCACGGACATGTGGTCGCCGCGGTGGTAGGGCGGCGTGCCGGTCAGCATCTCGTACATGATGACGCCGAGCGAGTAGATGTCGGCCCGCTCGTCCACCTTCTTGCCGAGGATCTGCTCCGGCGCCATGTACTTTGGCGAGCCGATCACGTAGCCGGTCTTCGTGAGCTGCGTGTCACCCTGGTGCTGGGCCGCGGCGACGCCGAAGTCCACGATCTTGACGACGCCCTCGTCGTTGATCAGCACGTTCGCGGGCTTGAGGTCGCGGTGCACGATGCCGACCTGGTGCGCGACGGTCATGCCCTTCGCGACGTCCATCCCGAGCCGCACCGCGCGGCGCAGCGCCAGCGGCTTGCCGTCCAGCACCTCGCCGCCCAGCGTGTGCGACGGAAAGTACTCCATCGAGATCGCGTAGTTGCCGCGGATGTGCAGGAAGTCGTAGATGCGGATGACGTTCGGGTGCGTGATCTTGCGGCTGTAGCGCAGCTCGTGCACGAAGCGCTGCATCATCTCCTCGTCCTGGGAGATGCTCGGGTTCAGGAATTTCAGGACCAGCCGCTCGTCGACGACGGTGTCCTCCATCAGGAGCACGGTGCCGAACGCGCCGCGCCCGATGCGCTCGATGTACTTGTAGCGGCCCTCGATCACGTCGCCCGGCTTCAGGGTCGCGATGTCGAGTCGCTGCAGCGCCTCCGCCGACTTCATGATCGCGGAAACGTCCGCCGACTCGATCAGCAGCGTGCGCTGCTGGTCCGCGCGCGCGGCGGCTGCCGCCTGCGTCAGCGTGCCCGGGCCCGCCATGACCGAGGACGTGCCGAACCGATTGTCGAGTTCCGAGATCGCGCGGTTGGCGGCCCCGGCGAGCGTTTGGTCGCTCAGCGTCGTGAACGGCAGGATCTTCGCGCGCACCGCGTCGATCGAGCGGTCGTCGGCGAGCCGCGCGAGCGCGGACATGCCCTCGACGCGGATGTCGGTCTCGGAGCGGTCGAGCGCGCCGAGGACGCCCTCGGTCGCGGCGGTGTCGCCGATCTTGCCGAGCGCGCGCACCACGGTCGGCACCGATTTCGGGTTCGACTTCAGCATCTCGATCAGCCGCGGCACGGCTTTCTTGTTGCCCATCGCGCCGAGCGCATCCACCGCGCGCTCGCTGACCCACCAGTCCTGGTCCTTGGTCGCCTCGATCAGGTAGGCCAGGGCGCGCTCGTCGCGCGTCTGGTTGAGGATCTCGATGGCCGTGCGCCGAACCTCTTCATCCTTGTCCGATACGAGCTCGAGCGCAGCAGTGATGACCTGCGGGCCGCCGATCTTGCCGAGCGCGTCCGCCGCGCGGCTGCGCACCCACCAGTCCGCGTCGCGGATCGCCTTCAGCAGGAACTTCACGGAGGTTTCGTCGCCGACGACGTTCAGCACTTCGACGGCGGCGCGGCGCGCGTGCTCGTTTTCGTCCTTCAGGACCTCGACGAGGTGCCGCACGGTGTCCGGATGCTTGCTGCGGCAGAGCAGCTCGATGGCCGGGTTCTGGACGTCGAGCTCGGGATCCCTGAGGAGCGGCGCGATGAGTCCGGGGTCGATCTGGCCGCTGCCATTCGCGATGGCGCGCAGCGCCGCCGCGCGCACCAGCTTGTTGGGATCCCGGAGCGTCTTCTGCAGCGCGGTGCGGACCTTGGGCGTGTCGAAGCGGGCCAGCAGCGCAATGATATGGGTCCGCGCAATCGTGTCCTTGCCGTCGACGCGCGACACGAGTTCGTCCACGGAGGTCGCATCCACCAGCTCTCCGGCGATGCGGAACAGCGCCGCCTTCTCGTTGGGGTCCTGGTTGTAGGCGGCGTTCAGCAGCTCGCGCAGGTTGAACCGGTTCTTCTGCGCGGCGATGACGTCGAGAATCGCGGGCTTCGAGATGCCGGGCGTCTGCAGCAGGTCGATCAGGAGCCCGGGCGAGTAGTTGCGGGAGGAGGCGAGCGCCCAGGCGACGCCGGCCACCGCACGCGGGTTCTCCTCGGCGAGCGCCTGCGCGAGCATCGGGAAGGACTTGTTGTCGATGAGCGGAGTCAGCGTCTCGACAAAGGCGACCGTTTCGCGCTTGTCCGCTGTCGCAAGGGCATCCACGATCGGCTTGATCGCGTTCAGCCCCAGACCCTGGAGCTTGGTCAGCGCCGCCTTTGCCTTCGCACTGCTCGGGTCGCCACTCTCCCGAACCTCGGCAATCAGGCGGTCCGCCCGGTAGCCTCCGAAAATTCCCATCCGACCCCGGCTTTTCTTGTGGGACAGTCCGAAAAATGTCGAACGATCAGTATGCCATAGCGTCTGCACGGCCCGATCTTGCGGGCCTCATCGGCTACAATGCCGCCCCCCCAACCGGGATGAATGCATGACCACGGGCCTTGCGGAACGGCTGCAGCGCGTGCTCGGCCACTATTTTGAACCGAATCTCGGCATGTCACTGGATGACGCCGGCGCCATCGAGTCCGTGACGGAGGGCCCGAATGGCCCGGTCGTGCGCCTCGTTCTCGGCTTTCCCGTCGGCGGATACGAGGAAACCCTCGGCCGGGCGCTCGATGCCGAGCTCGCTACGGCCGGAATCCCGGTCCGCCCGGCGTACGAGATCCTCGCGCGCATCCCGGCTTTCGTCGCCGATCCTCGCCAGCGGCCATTGCCGGAGGTCGCCAACGTCGTGGCCGTCGCCTCGGGCAAGGGCGGGGTCGGCAAGTCCACGGTGGCCGCCAATCTCGCCCTCGCGCTGGCGGCGCAGGGCGCCCGCGTGGGGCTCCTGGACGCCGACATCTACGGCCCCAGCATGCCCCGCATGATGGGCCTGGCGGGTGAGCGCCCGACGACGACCGATGGCAAGACGCTCGATCCGCCCAGGGGCCACGGCCTGCCGGTCATGTCCATCGGCTTCCTGGTGGACTCGGACCAGCCGATGGCCTGGCGCGGGCCGATGGTCACGCAGGCGCTCAGCCAGATGCTCGCGGACACGCGCTGGGGCCCCCTCGACTACCTCGTGGTGGACATGCCGCCGGGCACCGGCGACATCCAGCTCACGCTGACGCAACGCGTACCCGTCTCGGGGGCCGTCATCGTCACGACGCCCCAGGAGATCGCGCTGCTCGATGCGCGCAAGGGCCTGCAGATGTTCCGCAAGGTCGGCGTGCCGGTGCTCGGCATCGTCGAGAACATGGGACTGCACCGCTGCCCGGCCTGCGGGCATGAATCCCATATCTTCGACGCGGGCGGCGGCAAAGCCCTCGCGGAGCGCTATGAAACAACCCTTCTGGGCGAGTTGCCGCTCGACGGCGCGATCCGGGAGCAGGCGGATTCGGGGCGGCCGACGGTCGTCGCCGCACCGGATTCCGCGGTCGCCGTTGCATTCCACGCGATCGCACGCCGCGCGGCGGGCGCGCTCGCAGCAAGCGCGCTGAAGGGCGCAGGCCAATTGCCGGAAATCAGGATCGAGGGTGAGTGATGGCGATCAAGTCAGACCGTTGGATTCGGCGCATGGCGGGGCAGGGCATGATCGAGCCGTTCGAGGCCGGCCAGGTGCGCGCGGTGGATGGTCACCGGATCGTTTCCTATGGCACGTCGAGCTATGGCTACGACGTGCGCTGTGCGCCCGAGTTCAAGATCTTCACCAACATCAACTCGACGATCATCGACCCGAAGAATTTCGACCCGAAGAACTTCGTGGACTTCAATGGTGAGGTCTGCATCATCCCGCCGAATTCCTTCGCGCTTGCGCGCACGGTGGAGTATTTCCGGATTCCGCGAAACGTCATGGTCATCTGCCTTGGAAAATCGACATATGCCAGGTGCGGGATCATCGTGAATGTGACGCCGCTCGAGCCCGAGTGGGAAGGTCACGTGACCCTCGAGTTCTCGAACACGACGCCGCTGCCGGCCCGCATCTACGCGAACGAGGGCGTCGCGCAGTTCCTGTTCTTCGAGTCGGACGAGGTGTGCGAGACGTCGTACAAGGACCGCGGCGGGAAGTACCAGGGCCAGAAAGGTGTGACTCTTCCGAGGACGTAAGAGGGGACAGTCCGCCTTTGAGAGTGCCCGCGACGGTCACTCTCAAAGGGGACAGTCCCCTTTAGGTGCCAGGCTGGTAGTGTCGGATGTAGGTCTGGAAGCCGCGCTTGCCGGCCGTCAGCTGCTGCGCCTGGACGGCCGCAAATCCGAGTTTCGGCGCGTACCAGGTGATCGTCTCCCGGTCCGAGCCGTCGCGCGCGGCGCGATAGACCACGGTCTCCACGTCGCCGATCGCGGTCTTCAACGTCTCACGCCGCAGGAGCGTGTAGCGGTAGTACTTCACCTTGTCTTTCTCGACCATCGCGACCGTGCCCGGCTCCTGACCCGCGCGCAGGCGCGCAAGCACCAGCGCCTGCATGCAGGCGGGGTCCTGCAGGCCCGGGACCGTGGCGATGTCCACGGCCCGGTCCTCCGCGGTGCCGCGCACCCGGCCGGCGTGCCAGTCGAACGTGAATTTCACGTCGTGGTCCGTGTCGTCGGTTCCGTCGTCGAAGAGGTAGCTGGCGGGCTGCGGGCCGTCGGCGAGCAGGTCGAATTCCGAGCGCTGCTTCAACGTGCCCGAAGCGATGAGCCGCGCAAGTCCCGTCGCATTCGTCGTGGACTGCATGACCCAGCGCGAACCGGCGCGCGAGAGCTCGGTGCGGCTCGTGCCGACGCCCATGCGTCCGTAGCGCACGTCGTAGTCCGCAACGAACGGCGCGAGCACGTCTTCGGCGCCCGCCGTCGCGGACACGGCCGACATCAGTACGAACAGGCCGAGTGCCAATGACTTCAAGATTCCTCCTCGACGATCTCGGGTCCCGTCTCGCGCCCGTCCAGCAGCGCAACGCCGTCCCGCCACGCGAGCCGCCCGGCGGCGATCCAGCCGACCGCCCGCGGATAGATCATGTGTTCCAGACGCTGAACGCGCGCTGAAAGCGCGTTTTCGTCCTCGCCGGGCCGCAAGGCAAGCCTCCCCTGAATGACTGCGGGGCCGGCGTCGAGTTCCTCGACCACGAAATGCACCGTACAGCCGTGCACGCGTTCGCCGGCCTCGAGCACGCGCTGGTGCGTGTGCAGCCCGCGGAAAGCCGGAAGCAGGGAAGGGTGGATATTGAGCAGGCGCCCCTGCCAATCACGCACGAATCCGCCGGAGAGAATGCGCATGAACCCGGCGAGAGCCACGAGCTCCGTGCCGTGCTGGCGAATGCGGTCCGAAAGCCGGAGCCCGAAGGACTCGCGATCCTCGTTGGGCGCGGGCTCGAGGACCGACGTTTCGAGCCCGAGCGCCTGGGCGGCCGCGAGGCCCGGTGCGTCCGCGCGGTCGCTGACGACCGAGACGATCCGGCCGTCGATGCGACCGTCCCGGGTCGCGCGCTCGAGCGCCAGCATGTTGCTGCCGCGCCCGGAAATCAGCACGGCAAGGCGCAGGCTCATCAGCCGATCTGCACGCCCGCGCCCGCCGCGACTTCGCCGATGACGCTCGCCTGTTCGCCGGCGACGCGCAGGATCTCGAGCGCGGCTTCGGCCTCGGAGCGCGCGACGATGGTGATCATGCCGATGCCGCAGTTGAACGTGCGATGCATCTCGGCGTCGGCGATACGGCCGCTCGCCTGGATCCAGTCCCAGACCGGATCCCGGCGCCAGGACCGCGGATCGAGCCGCACCGCGAGGCCGTCCGGCAACACGCGCGGGATGTTGTCCGTCAGGCCGCCGCCCGTGATGTGAGCGAATCCATGCACGTCCACCGCGGCCGCAAGCCGCAGCAGCGACTTCACGTAGATGCGGGTCGGCGCCATGAGGAGGTCGATGAGCCGCGCGCCGCCCACGCGGGTCGACGCGTCCGCGCCCGTCTCCGCGATCAGGCGGCGTATCAGCGAGTATCCGTTCGAATGCGGACCCGACGATGCGAGGCCGATGACGGCGTCGCCCGCGCGCGTGCGGCGGCCATCGACGATGCGGTCGCGCTCGACGACGCCGACGCAGAATCCCGCGAGGTCGTAATCGCCTTCCGGGTACATGCCGGGCATCTCGGCGGTCTCGCCGCCGACGAGCGCGCAGCCCGCCAGGCTGCATCCCTCTGCAATACCGGCGATCACCCGCTCGGCCACTGCGACCGAGAGACGTCCGGTCGCGTAGTAATCGAGGAAGAAGAGGGGCTCGGCGCCCTGGACCACGACGTCGTTCGCGCACATCGCGACGAGGTCCTGCCCGATGCCGTCGTGCAGGCCGGTGTCGATGGCGAGCCGCAGCTTGGTGCCGACGCCGTCCGTTCCGGCGACCAGCACGGGGCGCTTCCAGCGGCCCTCGGGGATTTCGATCATGGCGCCGAAGCCGCCGATCCCGGCCAGCACCTCGGGGCGCATCGTGCGGGCGACATGCGGCTTGATGCGTTCGACGAGTTCCTCGCCAGCATCGATGTCGACGCCGGCGTCCCGGTATGTCAGCGAGGGGCGTTCTTTCATCGCAGGAAATCGGGCCTGGTTCGACGGGCCCGTCGCGCGGGCAGTGTACTATTGTAGCGTGAGCGCACGCCCCGACCCGCCCCCCGCGAGACGATTCCAGGCCTGGATTGCGGCGCTGGCACTCGTCGCATGCGCCGGGCTCGCCGGTGCCGAGTCGCTCGGCGATCTCTATACCGTGACCGTGCCTTACACCGGCGAAAACGACGCCGCATTCCGAGAGGCCATGCGCGCCGTCCTCGTGCGCGTGACGGGCCGGCCGGATGCACCGGACATGTCCAATCTTGCGCCGCTGGTCGCGCAGGCGTCGCGCTATGTCGCGAGCTACCGCCGTGCGGCGGGCAACCAGCTTTCGGTCAGTTTTGACGGTGCGGCCATCGAAAATGCCGTGGACGCTTCGGGCCTCGCCTCCTGGGGCAATGAACGGCCGGTGACGCTCGTCTGGCTCGCACTCGACCGCGGCGGCGGGCGTCGCGCGCTCGTCTCGGCGAGCGACACGAGCGCCGAGAAATCGCGCGTGGACGCGAGCGCCGCGCGCCGCGGGCTGCCGATCGTATGGCCGGATGCCGGCGACGACCTCGTGCGCGCGACACAGGAGGCCTGGTCGGGTAACCATGACGCGCTCGTTGATGCCGCGCGCCGGTATGGGGCGGACGGCGTCCTGATCGGCCGCGCGCGCCAGACGGCCGCCGGGACTTTCGACGTGGACTGGAATTTTCTGTCTTCGGGCGCCGCCGCCAGCGTGGCGGGGGAACTCGAAGCAGGCCCCGACCTCGCCGCCGACCGCTATGCCAATGTCTATGCGTCGCATGGGGCGGCACAGCGCACGGAACAGATCGTGACCGTCACGGGCATCGCCTCGCTCGAGGCCTATGCCTCTGCGATGCGCACGCTTTCGAAGCTCGCGCCCGTGCGCGGCGTATCCGTGGATGAAGTGACGATGGACGGCGTGTCCTTCCGGGTCAACGTGCGCGGCGACCCCGACGCGCTCAACCAGGCGATCCAGCGCGAAGGGCGCCTTGCGCCCGTGGACGCGGGGCGCCTGATCTACGCGCTGTCGCCATGAAGGTCGTGACGGTCCCGAACCTGATCTGCCTGCTGCGGATCGCGCTGACCGTGCCGATCGTGGTGTTGCTTGCCGAAGGCCGCTACGGGCAAACGCTCGTGCTGTTCGCGATCGCAGCGGCCTCGGACATCCTGGACGGCTATCTCGCGAAGACCTTTGGCTGGAGCTCGGAGCTCGGCAAGGTGCTCGATCCGCTTGCGGACAAACTGCTGCTCGTCAGCGTCTTCATCACGCTTGCGGTGATCGGCCTCGTGCCGGCCTGGCTTGCCGCGATCGCGGTGCTGCGCGACGTCGTCATTGGCGCCGGCGCCGGCATCTACAAGTGGCTCTTCGGACCGCTCGAGGGCCGCCCGACCATCCCGTCAAAGATCAACACGATGGTGCAGCTCCTGTTCGTCATCGCGGTGGTCTGGAACGCGGCTTTCCGCGACCTGCCGAGCTGGTTGATCGAGGGCCTCGGCGCGGGCGTGCTGGTGACGACAGTCATCAGCGGCGTGGACTACGTGCTCACCTATACCCGCAAGGCGATTGCCGTCAGCCGCGGTCGCCGCGGCGTCGCCTGACTCCGTGCGCCAGCTCCCACTCGGGGTCCAGCTCGGCGTATCGCTGCGCTTCGAGACCTATGCCGCCGGCGCCAACGCGCAGGCAGTCGAGGCGCTGAGGCGAATCGCGGCCATGCGCTCGAACGCACCGGTGTGGATTTACGGTGCGCCCGGCGCGGGCAAGAGCCACCTGCTGCAGGCCGCCTGCGCCGAAGCCGGCGCCGCCGGTCGCGCCTCGGCCTACCTGCCGCTCGCCCTCGTGCGCGCGGAAGGAGCGGCCATCGTCGAGGGCTTCGAACGGCAGGATCTCGTCGCGCTCGATGATGTCGATGCGATTGCCGGAGACGCCGGCTGGGAATCGGCTCTTTTTACTCTCTATAACGGGATCGCCGAGCACGGCGGTCGGCTCGCGATGGCGGGGGCACGTCCGCCCGCGGCGATACCGATCCGGCTGCCGGACCTGGCATCCCGGCTCGCCGCCTCGGAGGTGCACCGCCTCGAGCCGCTCGCCGAATCCGAGCAGCCCGCGGCGCTCAGGCGTCGCGCCGAGCGACGCGGCCTCGACCTGCCCGACGAGACGCTCGGTTTCCTCACGCGCCGCGCGCCGCGCGACTTCGCGACGCTCTGCCGGATGCTCGACGCCCTCGACACGGAATCACTCGTGGCACAGCGCCGCTTGACGGTGCCGTTCGTGCGCGAATGGCTCGCGCGCGGCGAACCCTGAATCAGCCAGGTCGTGACCGCAGCGTGCCGACAATCGCTGCAAATGCCAGGAAGGCGAGTGCGAGGCTTGCGCCCGCGAAGGCGCGTGCGCACGGATTGACGAGGATCTCGGTGATCGCGAGCGCGAGCGCGGGCGCGAGCGCCATCGGCGCAGCGCGCAGCCACTTCACCGAGCCGCGCAAAATACCGGGCAGGGGCAATAGCAGCGGGACGAACGCGAACGCGGCGGTGAGAAGCCCGATGCCAGAACCCGAAGCCGGCCAGATCGCAACGGATGCGCCGAGCAGGATCCAGGCCGCGACCGCGAGCCGCAAAACCGTTCGCGAG
>DATBSX010000275.1:0-3710 GCA_036559565.1 Steroidobacteraceae bacterium
TGGGCAATGCGCAGCAACATATAGCTCTGGCCGGTAGCCGGGAACCGGATCGCCTCAGGCAGAGCGCCTTCCGCCGGCATTTCTGCCGGCCGGTAAAGATCAACCGTTCGCTCGATCCAGCGCCGGTGCCGTGTCACGAACATTTCAACGGTACGTGGACGCGTGCCATTCGGCACGACGATCTCAACTAGCCCACCGGGCAGCACGCGCACGGCGAGCCGCCTGGCTCGCGCACTCTGCCGCACATGCCAGCCGCGATCCGGCGCGGCCTCGTCGAGGAGGCCCAACTGCGCCACGCCGCCCTGCGGGAAGTTCACAGCGCGGCCGCCAGGCGCGAGCCTTCGTCGATCGCGCGCCGGGCGTCGAGCTCGTTCGCGAGTTTCGACCCGCCGATCAGGTGCGCCTTGACGCCAGCACCCTCGAGGCCCGCAAGGAGCTCCAGGCGAGGCTCCTGCCCCGCGCAGATGACGACGTTGTCGACCCGTAACTGGCGGGATTCCGCGCCGATGCGGATCGTGAGGCCGCGATCGTCGATGCGTTCGTAGGTCACTCCGGCGAGCATGCGCACGCCGCGCCGCTTCAGCGCAAGGCGATGCACCCATCCGGTCGTCTTGCCGAGATCGCGGCCGGGCGGCGTCTGTTTTCGCTGCAGCAGCCAGATCTCGCGCGCGGATGCGGTCCCTGCCGCGGGCTTCAGGCCGCCGCGTTCTTCGAGCGTCATGTCGATGCCCCACTCGCGCATGAATGCCGGAATGTCCTGGCTTGTCGCCGCATGTGACGCATCGTGACTCAGGAATTCGGCAACGTCGAATCCGATCCCCCCGGCGCCCACGATCGCGACCGAGGCGCCGACAGGCCTTCCGCGAAGCAGCACGTCGATGTAGCTCAGGACCTTCGGGTGATCGAGGCCCGGGATCGCCGGCACGCGCGGGAGCACACCCGACGCGAGGACGATCTCGTCAAATTCTCCGCCGGTGAGCTCACCCGCCGCAACCGCGCGGCCGAGCAAGACGCGCACCCGCGCAAGCTCGAGTTCACGCCGGAAGTAGCGGAGCGTTTCGTGGAACTCCTCCTTGCCCGGGACGCGCTTCGCCATGTTGAACTGGCCGCCAATCTCGGCGGAGGCCTCGAAGAGCGTGACGCGATGCCCGCGCCGGCCAGCAACGGTCGCGCAGGCGAGGCCCGCCGGCCCTGCCCCGACCACGGCGATCCGCCTGGGCGCCGTGGCCGGCCGGTAGACGAGCTCGGTCTCCCGCCCGGCGCGCGGATTGACGAGGCAAGTCGCGACCTCGTTCTCGAAGACGAGGTCGAGACAGGCCTGGTTGCAGGCGATGCAGGTGTTGATTTCATCCGCGCGGCCCGCAGCGGCTTTCGCGACGAACTCTGGATCCGCGAGCAGAGGCCTCGCCATGGACACGAGATCGGCGTCCCCGGCCGCGAGCACGCGCTCCGCGACGGCTGGATCGTTGATCCGGTTGCTCGTCACCAGCGGGATCCCGACCACGCCCCTCAACCGCCGCGTCACCCAGCTGAACGCCGCGCGCGGCACCATCGTGGCGATGGTCGGGATGCGCGCCTCATGCCAGCCGATGCCGGTGTTGATGATTGTGGCGCCTGCGCGCTCGATCGCCTGCGCCAGGTCGACGACCTCCTCCCAGCGGCTACCGCCCTCCACGAGGTCGAGCATGGACAGCCGGTAGATGATGATGAAATCGCGGCCGACCGCAGCGCGCGTGCGCGCGACGATCTCGATCGGCAGGCGCATCCGGTTCGGCCAGGAACCACCCCAGCGATCGGAACGCCGATTGGTGCGCGCCGCGAGGAACTGGTTGATGAAGTAACCTTCCGAGCCCATCACTTCGACGCCGTCGTAGCCCGCTTCCTGGGCGAGCGCCGCGCACCGGACGAACGCGGAAATCTGTCGCTCAATGCCGCCGTCCGTGAGTGCACGCGGCGTAAAGGGCGAGATCGGCGCCTTGAGGCGCGAGGGCGCCACCGCGAGCGGGTGAAAGGCGTAACGGCCGGTGTGCAGGATCTGCATGCAGATCCGGCCATCCTCGGCATGCACGGCGTCCGTCACGAGCCGGTGCCTGGCGAGATTCCGCCGGCCGCTCAGCGTGCCCGCAAATGGCTTGGTCCAGCCCGCCGCGTTCGGTGCGATGCCGCCGGTCACGATGAGGCCGACGCCGCCGCGCGCGCGTTCCGAAAAATAGGCCGCGAGCTTCGGGTAATCCTCTGCGCGATCTTCCAGCCCCGTGTGCATCGAGCCCATGAGGACGCGGTTCGGCAGCGTGGTGAACCCGAGATCGAGAGGCGCCAGCAGGTGCGGGAACGGGTTCGGCGTCACGCGCGCAATCATATAGCATGCAAATAACCATGCCGCCCGTGCTCGAAGTCCGCGATCTCGTGAAGCAATACCCGGGCGTTCGCGCCGTGGATGGCGTTTCGTTTTCGATGGCGGAAGGCCAGTGCCTTGGCCTCCTCGGCCCGAATGGCGCGGGCAAGACGACGACCGTCGAGATGATGGAAGGAGTCACGCAGCCGACATCCGGAGGCGTGCTCTACCGCGGCGAGGCGCTCGGCGCGCGCTTTCGCGCGGAGGCTGGAATCCAGTTCCAGAAAACGGCATTGCAGGAATTCCTGACCGTGCGGGAGACCCTGACGCTCTTTACGCGCCTCTACCCGCGCCGCCGCGAGGTCGATGAACTGATACAAACCTGTGCGCTCGAGCAGGTCGCGGACCGCGACAACCGCAAGCTGTCCGGCGGGCAGGCCCAGCGACTCCTGCTTGCGATCGCGCTTGCGAATGACCCGCAGGTGCTGTTCCTCGACGAGCCGACGACCGGCCTCGACCCGCAAGCCCGGCACAACTTCTGGGACCTGATCCGCTCGATCAAGGCCGAGGGCCGGACGGTTCTCCTCACCACGCACTACATGGAGGAGGCCTATTTCCTCTGCGACGTCGTCGCGATCATGGACCGAGGCCGGATCATCGCCGAAGGACCGCCTTCCCGGCTCCTCGCGGAGCATTTCGACGACGTCGTGATCGAGTTGCCTCGCGAAGACTTCCGCGGCGACCCCGCGGATTTCCCGATGGCGGTCCTGGTCGCGAGCGACCGCGTCGAGATCTCGACCGCCGACGTCGAGGACGCGCTGCGGCACCTGCTCGAACGCGGTATTTCGCTGCGGCAGATCCGGATCCGCCCGCGCAATCTCGAGGACCTCTTTCTCGAACTGACGGGCCGGGAACTGCGGACATGAACCTGCGCCGCCTGCTGGCTGTCTGGCACGCGCGGAACCTCGAGTTCCTGCGCGACCGTTCGACACTCATCTTCAATTTCCTGTTCCCGCTTGCGCTCGTGATCGCTTTCGCCGTGATCTTCGGCGGCCAGCCGCGGGCGATGTTCAAGGTGGACGTCGTCGTCCCCGAGGGCTCCGCGCTCGATGCCAGCCTTCATCCGTTCCTGGGCACGCGCTACATCGACTTCGTGCGGATCGACGCCAAGGACATCGATTCGACGATTCGCAAGGTCGAGCGGCATCAGCTCGACCTCTTGCTGGACCTGCGCGCCGCACCTCGTTACTGGATCAACGAGGACTCCCCGAAAGGCTACCTGGTCGAGAAACTCCTGCTCGAGACCGCAAGAGGCGCCGCGATGCGCCAGCCGGTCAGCGGCGCTGCGGTGCGTTACGTGGACTGGCTGCTGCCC
>DATBSX010000276.1:0-7772 GCA_036559565.1 Steroidobacteraceae bacterium
GCGTGCTGCTCGCCGATCCTTCGCGCGTCGTCTATGAAGGCAGCAAGTTCGTCCACCTCGCCCGCCGTATCACGAGCCACATCGAGATCCGGCGCGTGAAGTCGGAAAGCCGTGACAACCAGTCCGCTTTCCTGATCGCCGACGACCGCGCCCTCGTCTACCGCCTCCAGGCCTCGCGGTGGGAAGGCATCGTCGAGATGAACGACCCGATGGTCGCGCGCCGCTATCTCAACTACTTCGACGAGATCTGGATCGCGAGCGAGCCGGAAGCCGAGACCCGCCAGCAGCACCTCTGAGGGGCCGCGCGGCGTCGCCGCTATAATCGGCCCATGTCCCTGAAGCTCGACCTCACCGTCGCGGCAATCGCCGAAGACAACGGCCGCTTCCTGTTCGTACAGGAGCGCGCCGCGCGCCGCGTCGTGTTGAACCAGCCCGCGGGTCACCTCGAAGCCGGCGAATCGCTCGTCGAGGCGGTCGTGCGCGAGACGCTCGAGGAGACCGGCCGCGCATTTCATCCGGATGCCTTGACCGGCCTCTACCTGTGGCAGGGCCCGGCGGGCCGCATGATACTGCGCATCGCCTTTTCGGGCCGTGTCGGCGAGCGCGACGAAGCGGCGCGGCTCGACCGGGCGATCATCCGCACGCTGTGGCTAGACCGCAGTGCCCTTGCCGCGCGCGCCGCCGAGCATCGGAGCCCCCTCGTGCTCCTGTGCGTCGACGATTTCCTGCGCGGGGCGCGCTATCCGCTCGACATGCTGAATCATGTGCCGCTCGACGGGCTCGCCGTGCAGCGGGCGGCGGGCTGAGGCCGTGGCCCGCGTCATCGTCGCGCTTTCGGGCGGAGTCGACTCCGCGGTCTCGGCCGCCCTGCTCCAGGACGCCGGCCACGAAGTCGAAGCGCTCTTCATGTCGAACTGGAGCGAGGACGAGGACGGCTACTGCACATCCGCCGCCGACTTCCAGGATGCGCGGCGCGTCGCCGGGGAACTGGGCATTCCCGTGCACAAGGCGAGCTTCGCGGCCGAGTACCGCGAGCGGGTGTTCGCGCACTTCCTGTCGGAACTCGAAGCCGGGCGAACGCCGAATCCCGACGTGCTCTGCAACCGGGAGGTGAAATTCGGCGTCGGCCTCGATTACGCCAGGCGCCTGGGGGCCGAACGATTTGCGACCGGTCACTATGCCCGTATCGGGAGCAATGGCCGCCTGCTCCGCGGCCTCGATCGCAACAAGGACCAGAGCTACTTCCTGCACGCGCTCGACGCAGCCCAGCTCGCATTCTGTGAATTTCCGGTCGGCGGGCTCCGCAAGCCCGAAGTCCGCGCGCTCGCGCGCGATCGCGGCATCCCCGTCGCGGCAAAGCGCGACTCGACCGGCATCTGCTTCATTGGCGAGCGTCCGTTCGGTGAATTCGTCGGCCAGTGGCTGCCCGCCCGGCCGGGGCCCATCGAGCGGCTCGACGGGGCCGTCATCGGCCATCACGCGGGACTTGAGCGCTACACGCTCGGCCAGCGGAGCGGGCTCGGCATCGGGGGCCAGAAGGGCGAGTCCGAGGCGCCCTGGTTCGTCGCCGCCAAGGACCTCGCCCGCAATACCCTGGTCGTGGTCCAGGGCGCCGACCATCCCGCGCTTCATAGCGTGGGCCTGCATGCGGTCGGGCTGCACTGGATCGCGCAGCAGGCGCCCACCGATGCCTTCGGCTGCACGGCGAAGGTGCGCTATCGCCAGCCGGATGTCGCCTGCCGCGTCACGCCGGTGGCAGGCGGCGCCGACGTGCGCTTCGCGGAGCCGCTGCGCGGCGCGGCACCGGGACAGTACGTGGTTTTCTACGACGGCGAGGAGTGCCTCGGCGGGGCCGTTATAATGGCGCTTCACCCGCTGGAGGATTCATGCAGGACAGCTTCAAGGCCCGCCGCAAGCTCGAAGCCGGCGGACGCAGTTACGAGTATTGCGCGCTCGACGCGATCGCCGAGCCCAACGTCGGACGCCTCCCCTACTCGCTGAAGATCCTGCTCGAGAACCTGCTGCGTCACGAGGACGGCAAGAGCGTCACGCGCGAGGACATCATCGCGCTGGCCAAGGCCGACCCCCGGAAGCTCCCCGCCCGCGAGATCGCCTTCACGCCGGCGCGCGTCATCATGCAGGACTTCACGGGCGTGCCGGCGGTCGTCGACCTCGCCGCCATGCGCGACGCCATGGCGAAACTCGGCGGCGACCCGGGCCGCATCAATCCGCTGATCCCGGCCGAGCTCGTGATCGACCACTCGGTCATGGTGGATCACTACGGCACCGCGGATTCGCTGAACCTGAACGCCCTGCTCGAGTTCCAGAGAAACCGCGAGCGGTATACGTTCCTGCGCTGGGGCCAGTCTGCCTTTGACAATTTCTCCGTGGTTCCGCCGGACACCGGGATCGTCCACCAGGTCAATCTCGAATACCTGGCGCGCGTCGTTTTCGCCGACGACAAGGGACTGGCATACCCGGATACGGTCGTCGGGACGGATTCGCACACGACAATGATCAACGGCGTCGGCGTGCTCGGCTGGGGCGTCGGCGGCATCGAGGCCGAAGCCGCCATGCTCGGCCAGCCCTCGACGATGCTCATCCCCGAAGTCATCGGCATGAAATTGTCCGGCCGGCTCGCGGAGGGCGCGACGGCGACCGACCTCGTGCTGACGGTGACAGAGATGCTGCGCAAGCGCGGCGTGGTCGAGAAGTTCGTGGAGTTTTTCGGCGACGGCCTCGGCCAGCTCCCGCTCGCCGACCGCGCGACCATCGCGAACATGGCGCCTGAATATGGCGCGACCTGCGGCATCTTCCCGATCGACGAGGTGACGCTCGAATACCTGCGGCTCACGGGCCGCGAAGAATCCCAGATCGCGCTCGTCGGCGAGTACGCGAAGAAACAGGGTCTCTGGCGCCATGACGGTGCGCCGGATGCCCTCTACACGGACGTGCTGCACCTCGACCTCGGCACGGTGCAGCCCTCGCTCGCCGGTCCGAAGCGCCCGCAGGACCGCGTCGCGCTCGGCGACATGCAAAAGGCCTATCGCGACGCCTTCGCCCGCGACCAGGACAAGTGGAAGTCAACGGGCGCGGCTCGCGTGCAGGACGGTGCCGCTGCCTATGAACTCAAGGACGGCGCCGTCGTGATCGCCGCGATCACGTCCTGCACGAACACCTCGAATCCGGCGGTGATGCTGGCCGCAGGCCTCGTGGCCCGCAATGCGCGCAAGCGCGGTATCACGGTCCAGCCCTGGGTCAAGACCTCGCTCGCGCCGGGCTCGAAGGTCGTCACCGAATACCTGCAGCGTTCGGAACTTCTCAAGGACCTCGAGTCGCTCGGCTTCAACATCGTCGGCTACGGCTGCACGACCTGCATCGGCAATTCCGGCCCGCTGAATGCCCCGATTTCGAAGGCCGTCAGCGACAACAAGCTCTCGGTCGCCTCGGTCCTGTCCGGCAACCGGAATTTCGAAGGCCGGGTGCACCAGGAAGTGCGCATGAACTTCCTCGCCTCGCCTCCGCTGGTCGTCGCCTACGCCCTCGCGGGAACGGTGGACATCGACCTCACCCGCGACCCGCTCGGACGCGACGGCGCCGGCAAGCCCGTCTACCTGCGCGATATCTGGCCGACGGCCCTCGAGGTGCAGCAGTTCATCGCCAAGAGCGTCAATGCCGCGATGTTCTCCAAGACCTACGCCGACGTCTTCCATGGCGACGACCGCTGGCGCGGAATTGAAGTCGCGGCGTCAAAGACTTACGTTTGGGACGGCGGCAGCACCTACATCCAGAATCCGCCTTACTTCGACGGCATGGGCAAGAAGCCGCCGGGCCTGCCGACCGTGCGCGGCGCGCGCTGCCTCGCCCTCTTCGGCGACTCGATCACGACGGATCACATCTCTCCCGCGGGCGCGATCAAGAAATACGCGCCGGCCGGCCAGTACCTGCAGTCACACGGCGTCGTGCCGGCTGACTTCAACAGCTATGGGTCGCGTCGCGGCAATCACGAAGTGATGATGCGCGGCACGTTTGCGAACACGCGCATCAAGAACCTGATGGTCCCCGGCGTCGAGGGCGGCGTCACGCGCTACCTGCCGGCCGGCGAAAAGCTCCCGATCTACGACGCGGCGATGAAGTACGTCGCGGCCGGCGTGCCGCTCGTCGTCATCGCGGGCAAGGAATACGGCACCGGCTCCTCGCGCGACTGGGCTGCGAAAGGCACGAGCCTGCTCGGCGTCAAGGCCGTGATTGCCGAGACTTTCGAGCGCATCCATCGCGCCAACCTCGTCGGGATGGGCGTGTTCCCGCTCACGTTCCAGGACGGCCAGACGGCGGGCTCGCTCGGCCTCGACGGCACGGAGGTCTTCGACATCGAGGGGCTCACGGCCGGCAGCCGCGTGGCGACTGTGGATGCGAAGAGCCCCTCGGGCAAGGTCACGAGCTTCAAGGTCAATGTCCGTGTCGATACGCCCAAGGAGTGGGAGTACATGGACAACGGCGGCATCCTGCACTTCGTATTGCGCCAGCTCGCAGCCTGAGCCGGGCCGCGATGCGGATCGCGGTCTTCGACCTCGACGGCACGATTACGCGGCGGGACACGCTCCTGCCCTACCTGCAGGGCTGGCGGCGCCGGCATGCGCGCGCTGGATTCTACGGAAAGGCGCTCGGCGCGCTCACGCGCTACCTCGCCGACCGGGATCGCGGCCGGTTGAAATCGGACCTGATCCGCGCCGTCATGTCCGGCGCCACGCGCGACGACGTGGATCGCTGGACCGCCGAATACGTCGCATCGATCGGCGCAAGCGAGTTATGCGACGGCGCGCTCGCGGCGATTGCGCGCCACCGCGCTGCCGGGGACCGACTCGTTTTGCTTTCGGCCAGCGTGGATCTTTACGTGCCGCATATCGGGCGCAGCTTCGCATTCGACGAGACGATCTGCACGGAAGTCACCTGGATCGACGGGAGGCTGGACGGCGCGCTCGTGACCGAGAATCGCCGCGCCGAGGAAAAACGCCGTTGCGTGGAGGCACTGCGCGCCCGTCATCCGGGTGCTGCGATCTCTGCCTACGGCAATGCCGGGTCCGATTTCCCGCACTTCGCCGTCGCCGACGAGGCCACGCTCGTCAACGCCGGGTCGCGATTGCGCCGCGAAGCGAAGCGGCTGGGATATCGGACCGAGGAATGGCGCGGGACTTCGCGCTAGCCCGGCACGGGCTCCCGGCGAACCGCCAGCGCGATGCCGGCGAGGATCAGGAGGCCGCCCGCGCCAGTGCGCCAGTCCACGGCCTCGCCGAGCAGCCACCAGCCGAGCACCGAAGCGAGCACCGGCTCGCCGACGGAGACGACTGCGACAAACAGTGGATTCAGGTGCCGGAGCGACCAGTTGTAGCCGCTGTGCCCGACGAGCTGAGAGATGACGGCCATCGCCCCCAGCGCCCACCAGGTCCGCAGGTCATAGCCGCTCGCAGCCGTCCCGGTGAGCAGCACCGCGGCCCACAGCAAGAGGCCCGCCATGCCGTACGCGATGCCGAGGTAGGTCCGGAACGGAAGTCCTTTCTGCGATTCACGCGAGAGCAGGAAATAGCCGGCCATCGCAATGCCGCCCGTGACCGCGAGCAGGTCGCCGAGGAGCGCGCCTTCGCCGCCGCGGCCGCCGCTGCTCACGATGGCGGCCCCGGCGATCGCCAGCGCGAGCGCGGCGAGCGTCGCCCTCGACGGCGTTCCGCGTCCCGCGAGGAATTGCAGGACGGCGACCCAGATCGGCGAAGTGCTGACGAGGAGTACGCTCCGCGCGATCGTCGTGTGCTCGAGCGAGGCGATCCACGTCGCGAAATGAACGGCGAGCAGCGCGCCCGCCCCGACCGCACAGGCATACGCAGCCTGGCTTGCACGCGCAGGGCGCCCGGCGGTGAGCGCGAGCGGGAGTACCACGAGGAGCGCGAGGCCGACGCGCCAGGCGGCGATCGCGAGCGGCGGCGCCGCGGCGAGGCGCGCGAAGATCGCGCCGTTCGAGACGGCGAGCAGCGCGATGCCAAGCACGATGTAGGGCGCGGCTTGGCCCCGCTTGCCAGCATGCGGCGTCATGACAGGCCTAGCCGATCGCCCAGAGCGGGACTTCGCGCCAGCCGCGCGTCAGCGCCGAGTCGAGTTCGCGCCAGCGCGGCTCGAGGTCCGCGACCAGGCGCCAGAAGCGGCGCGAGTGATTCATGTGCTTCGTATGCGCGAGCTCATGGATCAGGAGGTAGTTGACGACCTCTGGCGGCTGGAACAACAGGCAGGCATTCAGGCTGATCGTGCCGGCCCTCGAACAGCTGCCCCAGCGCGTGCGCTGGCGACGGATCTGGATTCGTTCATAGCGAAGTCCCGAGGCGGCGGAAACCCGCTCGAGCCAGGGCGCAAGCGCCGCATGCGCCTCGCGCATCGTGAAGCGCTGCAGGGCATGGCGCAGGAGCGCCGGGCGGCCCTCGTCGCCGGCAAGCACGATCGAAGGTCCCTCGACGCGAAGGCGCGGCGGGCCGGCCTGGTCGATGCGCCGCAGTGCGTAGCTCTGCCCCGTGGCCGCGAACTGGATTTGTTCAGGCAGAGCGCCCAGTGCCGGCACTTCTGCCGGCCGGTAGAGGTCAACCGTCCGCTCGATCCAGCGCCGGTGGCGTGTCACGAACATTTCAACGGTGCGGGGGCGCGTGCCATGCGGCACGACGATCTCGACCAGCCCGCCCGGGAGCACGCGCACGGCGAGCCGCCTGGCCCGCGCACTCTGCCGTACGCGCCAGCCGCGATCCGGCGCGGCATCGTCGAGCAGGCCCAACTGCGCCACGCCGCCCTGCGGAAAATTCATAGCGCGGCCGCCAGGCGCGAACCGTCGTCGATCGCGCGCCTGGCGTCGAGCTCGGTCGCGAGTTTGGAGCCGCCGATCAGGTGCGCCTTGATGCCTGCGCTCGCGAGGCCTGCCAGGAGGTCCAGGCGTGGCTCCTGCCCTGCGCAGATGACGACATTGTCGACCGCCAACATGCGGGATTCCGCGCCGACGCGGATCGCGAGGCCGCGATCGTCGATGCGTTCGTAGGTCACCCCGGCGAGCATGCGCACGCCGCGCCGTTTCAGCGCGAGGCGATGCACCCATCCGGTCGTCTTGCCGAGATCGCGGCCGGGCGGCGTCGGTTTTCGCTGCAGCAGCCAGATCTCGCGCGCGGATGCAGTGTCCGCAGCCGGCATGAGGCCGCCGCGCTTTTCGAGCGTCATGTCGATGCCCCACTCGCGCATGAACGCCGGAATGTCCTGGCTCGTCGCCGCATGTGATGCATCGTGACTCAGGAATTCGGCGACGTCGAATCCGATCCCCCCGGCGCCTACGATCGCAACCGAGGCGCCGACCGGCTTTCCGCGGAGCAGCACGTCGATGTAACTCAGGACCTTCGGGTGATTGAGGCCCGGAATTGCCGGGATACGCGGGAGGACGCCCGACGCGAGGACAACCTCGTCAAAATCCCCGCCGGTGAGGTCACCCGCTGCAGCGGCACGACCTAGCAATACGCGCACCTGTGCAAGCTCGAGCTCACGGCGGTAGTAGCGCAGCGTCTCGTGGAACTCCTCCTTGCCAGGGACGCGCTTCGCCATGTTGAACTGGCCGCCGATCTCTGCGGAAGCCTCGAAGAGCGTCACGCGATGCCCGCGCCGGCCGGCGACTGTCGCACAGGCGAGTCCCGCCGGCCCCGCCCCGACGACGGCAATCCGTTTCGGCGCCGTGGCCGGCCGATAGACGAGCTCCGTTT
>DATBSX010000277.1:0-5061 GCA_036559565.1 Steroidobacteraceae bacterium
CGCGCCGATCTCGGCCGTGTTGCTCGCCCCATCCGCGACCGGGGCGGCGGCGCCCGGCAGCTCGATCCCGAGCCGGCGAACCCACAGCACGTAGGCGAGTTCGACGACCATGATGAGTGCAATCAGCGCGCCGAGCGGTGCGTTTCGTGCGAAGCCCTCGCGCAGCTGCTCGATGTTGATGTCGAGCATCATCACGACGAACAGGAACAGCACCATCACCGCGCCCACGTAAACGAGCACCAGCACGATGGCGAGGAACTCGGCCTGGATCAGGAGCCAGAGCACGGCGGCGTTGAAGAAGCACAGCACGAGATAGAGGACCGAGTGGACGGGGTTGCGGGACAGGATCACGCCGAATGCCGCGCCGACCAGCACGGTGGAAAACGTCCAGAACAGGATTTCGACGAGCATGTGCCTTACCGGAAGTGCGAGTCGGACGCCTTGTCGGCGGCGATCATCGCCTCGTACTTCTCGCCGATCGCGAGCAGCTTGTCCTTGGTCATGATGTTCTCGCCGCGGTTCTCCATGTGGTACTCATGGATCCGCGTTTCCACGATCGCGTCGACCGGGCAGGCCTCTTCGCAGAATCCGCAATAGATGCACTTGAACAGGTCGATGTCGTAGCGCGTGGTGCGGCGCGTCCCGTCCGCGGCGACATCGGACTCGATGGTGATCGCAAGCGCCGGGCACACGGCTTCGCAGAGCTTGCAGGCGATGCAGCGCTCCTGCCCGTTCGGGTAGCGCCGAAGCGCGTGCAGGCCGCGGAAGCGGGACGACTGCGGCGTTTTCTCTTCCGGGTAGTTCAGCGTGATCTTGGGCCGGAAGAAGTTCATCACAGTGACCCGGAGGCCCCCCAGGAGCTCGGAGAGGAAGATCGTCTGGAAGAATGAGCGGATGCGCTTCATGGTTACCTCATGCCGACCACGGGCCGACTTTGAGCCAGGCGAGCACGCCCTCGACCGCGATCCAGACCAGCGTGATCGGGATCAGCACTTTCCAGCCGAGCCGCATGATCTGGTCGTACCGGTAGCGCGGAAAGGTCGCGCGGACCCAGAGGAAGATGAAGAGGAATATCCCCATCTTCAGGAACAGCCAGTGAAAGCCGTTGCCCAGCAGGAAGCCCAGCAACGGTACGCCGCGAATTGCGGCGTCGGCGGGCAAGTAGCCGTCGAGCGGGCTCAGCCAGCCGCCAAAGAAGAGTACGGACGTCAGCGCCGAGATCAGGATCATGTTCGCGTATTCGGGAAGCGCGAACAGCGTTGCGAAGGCAGCGCCTGAATACTCGACGTGAAAGCCGGCGACGATCTCCGACTCGCCCTCCGCGACGTCGAACGGCGCCCGGTTGGTTTCTGCGATCCCCGAGATGAAATAGACGAGGAACAACGGGAACAGCCACAGCCAGTTCCAGCTGCCGAACCCGCCCTGCTGCTCGCGCACGATCTCGCCGAGGTTCAGGCTCCCCGCCGCCATCAGCACGCCGACGAGCGCGAAGCCCATCGCAATTTCGTACGCAACCATCTGGGCGGCGCTGCGCATGGCGCCGAGGAAGGCGTACTTCGAGTTGCTGGCCCAGCCCGCGAGGATGACGCCATAGACGCCCATCGAGGTCAGCGCGAGCACGTACAGCAGGCCCGCGTCGACGTCCGCGAGCACGAACTCCGGCGAAAACGGGATTACGGCCCAGGTTGCCATCGCGGGCACCAGCACGATGAGCGGCGCCAGCAGGAACAGGAACCGCGACGAGCGCGCCGGGACGATGATTTCCTTGAGCAGGAGCTTGATCACGTCGGCGAAGGGCTGCGCCACGCCGTGCAGGAACGGCAGCCCGAAGAAGGACACGCGGTTCGGGCCGCGCCGCAGCTGCATATAGCCGATCACCTTGCGCTCGGCGAGCGTCAACATCGCGACCGCGACGACTATCGAGATCAGGACGCCGAGGATCTGCGCGGTGACGAGGAATGTCGCCCAGACTTCCGGCGCCCCTGAACCGAACCAGTCCGTGAAGAAGGGCGGCATGGCTCAGCTTTCCCGCGCCGCGCGCGTGCGCTGCAATGCCGGCGAACGGCGGACGAGCGCATCCAAGCCGTAGATCGGCACGATGGTGGTGGAGCCGCGGCGCTCGGCCTTGAGTTCGCGCCGCGCCTGGAACCTTCCGTCGTAGGCGGCACCTTCCGCAAGCCCGCGCAATTCCGCGAGGACGCCCGCGGAACTCTCGTAGTCGAATCCCTCGAGCCCGAGCAGGTTGCCGAGCACCCGCAGGATTTTCCAGCCCGGGCGCGCCTCCCCGACCGGCTGCGCGCACCCCTGGAATTCCTGCCAGCGTCCCTCGACGTTCACGTAGCTGCCGGAGGTTTCCGCGAAGCTGCCCATCGGCAGCAGCAACTGGGCCAGGTTCATGACAGCCGGATCGGCAAATGGCGTGACCGCAATGACGCGCCGGCACGCGGCCAGCGCCTGCTCGGCGCCCGGATGCGCGATGTCCTGCGCGGGTTCGATGCCGCCCAGCAGTACGCAGGCGGCGAGCGGCGATTCCAGCATGTGGCCGACATCCAGTCCGGGCCTGGGATCCGCCTTTCCACCCGGCAGTCGATGCGGCAAGGCCCCGGCAAGCGCGAGACCCGCTGCGTTGCCGCCTTCCGGCAGGAAGCCAAGCGATGCGCCGGTCTTTTCGGCAAGCGCCGCGGCTGCGGCCCGGATGTCCGCGAAATGCGTGTGCCGCATCGCGGCGCCGCCCAGCACGATTGCTGCGCGCCCACCCGAGAGCGATTCGACAATCGCTTTGCGCGCGTCATTCAACGCGCCGCCGGCAAGCGCGGCGATTTCCGCGGCGAGGTCCGCAGAAGGTGCGACCGTCTGCTGCAGCACCGGGAATTGATACGCCTGTGCCGTCGTCGAGACGACGCTCACCCTGCAACCGGCGAGCGCCGCCACGCGCACGCGGTGCGCCACGATCGGCGCCTCGATGCGTGCGTCACAGCCGACCAGCAGGAGACCCGTGAGTCCGTCGATGGCGCGCAAGGCGAGGCCAAGCCCCGGAAACGCCGGATCGTTCGCCTGGTCCGAGAAATCGAGCTGGCGCAGTCGCGAATCGACATTGTGCGACCCGAGCCCGCGCGCGACGCGGCCCAGCAGATAACCCTCTTCGCTCGTGCAACCCGGCGCCGCGAGGAACCCGACGCGGCCTGCCCCGTTCTCTTTGACTGCGTCCCGCAGCATCGTCGCCGCCGCCTCGAGCGCGGCCTCCCACGACACCGCCTGCCAGCGGCCCTCCACGCGCATCATCGGCTCGCGCAGCCGGTCCGGCGCATAGATGCCTTCGTACGAGAATCGGTCGCGGTCCGCTATCCAGGTCTCGTTGATCTCCTCGTTGGTCCGCGGCACGACGCGCATCAGGCGGCCGCGGAGCACATGGCCCCACAGGTTCGTGCCGGCGCCGTCGTGCGGCGACACGAGCGCGTGCTCGGTCATTTCCCAGGAGCGCGCGCGGTGGCGGAACGGCTTGGAATTCAGCGCGCCAACCGGGCAGAGGTCGATGACGTTGCCCGACAGCTCGTGGTCGACGCTCTTTTCGATGAAAGTCCCGATCTCCATGTCCTCGCCGCGGCCCGTCGCGCCGAGCTCCTGCATGCCCGCGATCTCCGCCGTGAAGCGCACGCAGCGCGTGCAATGGATGCAGCGCGTCATGTCGGTCGAGATGAGCGGCCCGAGGTTCTTGTCCTTGACGACGCGCTTGCGCTCGTCGAAGCGGGACGCGGCACTGCCGAACCCGAGCGCGAGGTCCTGCAGCTCGCACTCCCCGCCCTGGTCGCAGATCGGGCAATCGAGCGGATGGTTGATGAGCAGGAACTCCATCGTCGCCTTCTGCGCCGCAAGCGCCCGCGGCGAGCGCGTGAAAACCTTCATGCCCTCGGTCACCGGGGTCGCGCAGGCCGGCATCGGCTTCGGTGCCTTCTCGACCTCGACCAGGCACATGCGGCAGTTGGCGGCGATCGTGAGCTTCTCGTGGTAGCAAAAGCGCGGGATGTACACGCCGGCCTGGTCGGTCAGCTGGATGACCATCTGGCCCTTGCGGGCCTTCAGCGGCCGGCCGTCGACCTCGACATTGACGGTGTCGTCGCTCATGCCACTGCCTGCGCGGGTGCATCCACGATGCTCTTCCCGCCGTGCTCGATCATGTAGGCGAATTCGTCCCGGAAATGGCGCAGGAAGCTTTGCACCGGCCAGGCGGCGGCGTCGCCGAGCGCACAGATCGTGTGCCCCTCGATCTGGTTCGCGACCTGGACCAGGAGATCGAGGTCCGAAAGTTTCCCCTGCCCTGCGAGGATGCGGCGCAGCATGCGCGTGAGCCAGCCCGTGCCTTCGCGGCAGGGCGTGCACTGGCCGCAGGATTCCGCCATGTAGAAACGCGATATGCGCTCGAGCACGCGCACCATGCAGGTGGTCTCGTCCATCACGATCATCGCGCCGGTGCCGACGGAGCTGCCCGCCTTTCGCAGCGAGTCGTAGTCCATCGTGCAGTCCATGATGAGCGCGGCCGGCAGCACCGGCACGGAGGAGCCGCCCGGGATCACGGCCTTCAGTTTGCGGCCGCCGCGCACGCCGCCGGCGATCTCGAGCAGTTCCTTGAACGGTATGCCCATCGGCAGCTCGAAGTTGCCGGGCTTCTCGACGTGGCCGGACACGGAGAAGATCACCGTGCCGCCGGCGTTCGGAACGCCGAGCTCGGCGAACCACTTCGCGCCCTTGCGCAGGATCGCGGGCACGGTCGCGAAGGAGAGCGTGTTGTTGATCGTGGTCGGCTTGCCGTAGAGGCCGAAGTTCGCCGGGAACGGCGGCTTGAACCGAGGCTTGCCGGGCTTGCCCTCGAGCGACTCGAGCAGCGCCGTTTCCTCGCCGCAGATATAGGCGCCGGCGCCAGCGACGGCGTGAAGGTCGAAGTCGACGCCCGAGCCCTGGATGTCCTTGCCGAGAAGCCCGGCCGCGTAGGCTTCGGCAACCGCCGCCTCGAAGCGCGGGAATGGCTCGGCCAGGAACTCGCCGCGGATATAGTTGTAACCGACG
>DATBSX010000278.1:0-2102 GCA_036559565.1 Steroidobacteraceae bacterium
CGTCCGTGTTGACCAGGCGGCTGTAGTCGACCGCGTCCGTGGCGAGGATGCAGGTGAGGCGGCGCTTGAGACCCGAAGGGTCCATGCCTAGCGTCGCGTGACCGTGACGTCGCAGAGGCGACCGCCCCACGTGCCGCGCAGCACGTAGCGATCGCCGGTCCAGCGGCCGTCGAGGCGGATGTCGAAATGCTGGCCCGTGCCGCGCCCCTGGTTGCCGATGCCATTGCCCGTCAGCACGAGGGTGCCGTCCGAGGACGGGCGTCCCCGCGTGATGTTGTAGCCGGGCTGTCCCGGCGAGCCGCGCTCGATCGTGAACTCGCCGTCGCGAGCCATGAAATTGGCGTTGCTCGAGAACCCCGGCGAGTGCTGGTTCGCCGAGCATTGCTGCGACATGACCCAGTAACCTTCGTTGCGCGCAGCGGCGCTCGCTGCTGCGGGATTCGCGGCCGCCTTGGCTTCGTTCGCCGCCTTCAGCGATGCCGCTTCCCGCGCCCACGCCGAGGCGACGTCCGATTCGGCACTCGTTTCCTGCTCGGCCTTGCGCGTCATCGCCGCGACCTCCGACTGCGCCTTCGCCTTCACCGCCGCGGCCTCGGTCTCCGCCTTGGACCTCAACGCCGCGGCGTCGGCCTCCGCCTTCGACTTCAGTGTCGCGGCTTCGGCTTCGGCGCGTGCACGGATCGCGTCCGCGTCGGAGGCTTTGGAGCGCGTCACCTCCTGGGCCGCCTGCGCGCGCAGCGCGATCGCCTCCGACTGCGCCTTGGCTTTCATGCTTGCGGTCTCGATCTCCGCCTTCGCGCGGAGCGCCGCCGCCTCGGCGTTCGCCCGCGCGCGGATCGCGTCGGCGTCAAGCGTCGTCGCCCTGAGCTCCGCCTGCGCGCGCGCCTTCTCCGACGCGGCGAGATCGGCCTCGAGCTTTGCCTTCGCAGGATCGGGCTTCGCTTGCTGCACTTCGAGCGGGCGCGTCCCGCCGATCCAGCCTTGCTGCCAGCCGACGCCGGCGCCGATCGCGACGAGCGCGAGCGCGGCGATCGCGACCGGGAGCAGGGATCGCTTGCGCGCCGCCGCTTCGCCGCCGAGCACGGCCTTGCGCAGCGGCTGGCCCGCGCCGGAGACGCTGAACGCGCGGATCGGTCGCGAGATGTTCTTGAGCGCCTGCTCGCCCATGTCCTGGAAGCCCAGGTCGAGCTTGCCGGTGATCTGGTCGTAGACGGACGACGAGACGAGGATGCCTCCGGGCGGCGCGATGCTCTGCAATCGCGCGGCGACGTTGACGCCGTCGCCGAGCAGGTCGTTGCCCTTGACGACGACCTCGCCCAAGTTGATGCCGATGCGAAACAGCATGCGCTGCGCCTCGGGCAGCGACTCGTTGCGCGTCTTCAGCGCGTCCTGGATCTCGACCGCGGCCCGCACCCCCTCGACCACGCTGCCGAACTCGGCGAGGACCGAGTCCCCCGCAGTGTTCGCGATGCGGCCGTCGTGGTACGCGATGATCCCGTCGATGACGGCGCGGTGCGCGGCGAGGATGCGCAGCGCGCCGGTCTCGTCCGTGTTGACCAGGCGGCTGTAGTCGACCGCATCCGTGGCGAGGATGCAGGTGAGGCGGCGCTTGAGGCCGGGTGGGTCCATGGCAATCGCGACAGGATCGATGGCAGGAAAGCGTACGCCATCCCGTGCACGCCTGGGGATCGGACGTTATCGGCGCGCGACCGCCACGTCGCAGAGGCGACCGCCCCACGTGCCGCGCAATACGTAGCGATCGCCGGTCCAGCGGCCGTCGAGGCGGATGTCGAACGGGTGGCCCGTGCCGCGCCCCTGGTTGCCGATCCCGTTGCCCGTCATCACGAGCGTGCCGTCCGCTGACGGGCGTCCACGCGCGATGTTGTAGCCGGGCTGTCCCGGCGTGCCGCGCTCGATCATGAATTCGCCGCCGCGGACGAAGAAATCTGCGCTGCGCGTGAAGGGGGGCGCATGCTGGTTCGCCGAGCATTGCTGGGTCATCACCCAGACGCCGTCGTTTCGCGATGCCTCGGCAACAGGCGCCGCGGCCGTTTTGGCGGCGGCGGAATCCTGCGCCGCCTTCGCCATCGCTGCCTCCTGCG
>DATBSX010000279.1:0-5103 GCA_036559565.1 Steroidobacteraceae bacterium
GTTCTCCTCCGCCTCGACCATCGCTCATGTTTTCGCGACGCCGGGTATCCACTACGTGACGCTGACCGCGAAGGACTCCTCGGGAACCACGCAGTCGACTGTCATCGTCCAGACCGTCCACTACGCGCTGACGGCGAACCGCCCGGCGATGTCGTCCAGCATCGTGTTCGAAGACACGCCGACCAGCGCGGACCGGCTGTGGGTCGTCAACCAGGACAGCGATACCGTGACCGTTTTCAACACTAAGAGCGGCCTACGCATCCGCCAGCGACCAGTCGGCGTGGCGCCTCGCTCGATCGCGCTTTCGTCGACCGGCCAGGTCTGGGTCACGAACAAGCAGTCGGCCTCGATCAGCGTCATTGACGCGACGACCCGGGAAGTCGTCCGGACGATCGCGCTGCCCGCGGGCTCGCAGCCCTTCGGCATCGTCTCCTCGCCCGTGGGCGGCGTCATGTACGTCGCGCTCGAGGCGACGGGGCGCCTGCTCAAGATCGATGCCGCAAGCTACGCGACGCTCGCGAGCCTCGATGTCGGCCCGAATCCGCGCCAGCTCTCCGTGACCGGCGACGGCAACCGGGTCTACGTCTCGCGGTTCATCACGCCGCCGCTGCCGGGCGAAAGCACGGCCCTCGTTCAGACCGCGACGGGCGGCGGCGAAGTCGTCGTCGTCAACGGTCCTGCGATGTCCATCGAAGACACCATCGTGCTACGGCACAGCGACAAGCCCGATGCGGAGAACCAGGGCCGCGGCGTCCCGAACTACCTCGGCGCAGCCGCGATCGCGCCGGACGGCCGCTCCGCCTGGGTGCCCTCCAAGCAGGACAACATCAAGCGCGGGACACTGCGCAACAACGTCAACCTCACGTTCCAGAACACGGTCCGCGCGATCAGTTCGCGCATCGACCTGCAGACCGGCGCCGAGGACTATTCCGAGCGCATCGACCACGACAATGCCGGACTCGCGAGCGCGGCATTGCATGACCTGAACGGCATCTACCTCTTCGTCGCGCTCGAGACGACCCGCCAGGTCGCGGTCGTCGATGCCTATGACGGCCGGGAAATCTTCCGTTTCGCCGTCGGCCGCGCGCCGCAGGGCCTTGCGCTCTCGGCGGATGGGCGGCGGCTCTACGTCAGCAATTTCATGGACCGCAGCGTCGGCGTGTTCGACCTGTCGACGCTGGTCGACGAGGGCATTGCGGACGTGCCGCTCGTCGCCACCTGGATCTCGTCCACCGCGGACAAGGAAAAGCTGTCGCCGCAGGTATTGCTCGGCAAGCAGCTGTTTTACGACGCGCAGGACGCGCGCCTGGCCCGCGACGGCTATATCAGCTGCGCCTCCTGCCACAACGACGGCGGCCAGGACGGACGCGTGTGGGATCTGACCGGCTTCGGCGAGGGCCTGCGCAACACGGTGAGCCTGCGCGGCCGCGCGGGCGGACAGGGCTTCCTGCACTGGAGCGCGAACTTCGACGAGGTGCAGGACTTCGAGGGCCAGATCCGCAATCTCGCAAGCGGCTCGGGCCTGATGTCGAACGCCCTGTTCAACGCCGGCACGCGCAGCTCGCCGCTCGGCGACCCGAAAGCGGGCTTGAGCGCGGATCTCGACGCGCTGGCCGCCTATGTCGCCTCGCTGAATGCCTTCTCGCCGAGCCCGCTCCGGAACGCCGACGGCACGCTGACCGCGGCCGCCGTCGCCGGCAAGCAGGTCTTCCAGGCGAAGAACTGCGGCAGCTGCCACAGCGGCTCCGCTTTCACGGAGAGCGCGAACAACAATCCGGAGGACATCGGCACCATCAACGCCGACAGCGGAGACCGCCTCGGCGGCCCGCTGTCGGGCATTGACGTGCCGACCCTGCGCGACGTCTGGGCGACGGCGCCTTACCTGCACCGCGGTTCGGCTGCGACGCTCGGCGACGCGATCAGCGCGCACCAGGGCATCTCGATGTCGGCCGGGGAGCTTGCGAACCTCGTTGCCTACGTCTCGCAGATCGGCAGCCAGGAAGGCGCCGCGGGCTCGTCGACGCCGAACACGGGCACCGGCCTCGCCGCGGATTACTTCAACAACACGACGCTGGCCGGGAGCCCCGCCCTCGAGCGTACCGAGTCGGTCAATTTCAGCTGGCCTGCCTCGCCGGGCGCCGGCGTCAATGCGGACAATTTCTCGGCGCGCTGGACCGGCTTCATCGAAGCCTCGGCGACCGGCAACTTCCGGTTCCAGACGCGCTCGAACGCGGGCGTGCGCCTGTGGATCAACGGCAACCTCGTGGTCGACAACTGGACCGCCCACGCGACGGCGGACAACGTGACCGGCGACATCGCGATGACCAAGAACCAGCGCTACAGCGTGACGCTCGAGATGTACGACACGACGAGCTCGGCGGTCGCGAAGTTCTTCTGGATGCGCCCGGGGCAGACGACGTTCACGATCGCGCCGGTCACGCGGCTCTATGCGAATTAGCGCGCCGCTCGCCGCCGCTCTTGCGCTCTCCTCGGCAATGGCGGCGGCGGGCGAGCGCGCTGCCCTTCCCGCGCTCGACCGCGTTTACGTGAACCCGGCGCCGGCGCCGGTCGCGGACTTCACGCTCACCGACCAGTACGGCAAGGCGCGTAAGTTCTCGAGCCTGCGCGGCGAGCCCGTCCTCGTGTTCTTCGGCTTCACGCACTGCGCGAACATCTGCCCGGCGACGCTCGGGCGGCTGAAGGCATTGCACGTCGCGCGCGGGGGATCGCTCAAGGCAACGCGCATCGTGTTCGTCAGCGTGGACGGCGACCGCGACACGCCGGAACAGCTCAAGTTCTACCTCGCCCCGCTGTCAGCCGACTTCGTCGGCCTGACTGGCGATCCCAAGGCAACCGCGAAGATCGCCGCGCAGTTTGCGGCCGTCTTCTTCAAGGAACCGGCGGCCAAGGACGGCAGTTACAACGTCATGCACTCGACGCAGGTCTTCGCGGTGGACAAGGCCGGACAGCTCCGTGCGTCGTTTGCCGATGCCTCGATCGAGGACATGGCGACCGTCACTGCGCTCCTGCTCGCAGAACCGGGCTGAAGCCGCTCCCCGCGCCCTCAGGCCACTTCGCCAGGCTCATCTGGCCGCCGCGCCGCGTGGAATTGCGCGCGGAACCCGTCGAATTTGCCTGCCGCGATCGCGTCGCGCATGCGCGCCATCAGGTCGAGGTAATGGTGCAGGTTGTGCAGCGTCGCGAGGCGCGGCCCCAGCATTTCACCGCAGCGATCAAGGTGCCGCAGGTAGGCGCGCGAGTAATTCCGGCAGGTGTAGCAGGCGCAGTCCGGGTCGACGGGCCCGGTATCGGCGGCATGGCGCGCATTGCGGATGTTCAGGACGCCCCCGGGCACGAACAGGTGGCCGTTCCTCGCGTGGCGGGTCGGCATGACGCAATCGAACAGGTCTACGCCCTCGGCGACCGCCTCGACGAGATCCTCGGGCCGGCCGACGCCCATCAGGTAGCGCAGCCGGTCCGCCGGCATCGCCGGCAATAGCGCCTGCAGCACGCGTGCGCGTTCCTCGGGCGGCTCGCCGACCGAGAGACCGCCGATCGCGAGCCCCGCAAAGCCGACGCGCGTCAACCCCTCGAGTGAAGCCAGGCGCAGATTCGAATGCATCCCGCCCTGAATGATGCCGAACAGGACGCCATCGCCCGGGCCGGAGTCCCAGGCCAGCCGGCTGCGCTCGGACCAGCGCAGCGACAGCTCCATGGACTCGCGTGCCGCCGATTCCGTCGCCGGATACGGCGTGCACTCGTCGAACACCATGGCGACGTCCGAGCCGAGCGCGCGCTGCACCTGCATCGCGCGCTCGGGATCGAGGAACACCTCCGCGCCGTCCACCGGCGAACGAAAGCGCACGCCCTCCTCAGACAGCTTTCGCATCCTCGCGAGGCTGAAAACCTGGTATCCGCCGGAGTCCGTCAGGATCGGGCGCTCCCAGTGCATCATCCCGTGCAGCCCGCCGTGCGCACGCACGATTTCCGCGCCGGGCCGCAGCATCAGGTGAAAGGTGTTCGAGAGGATCATCTCGGCGCCGCAGGCCAGGAGTTCCTCCGGCGTGACGCCCTTGACGGTCCCGTAAGTGCCGACCGGCATGAAAGCCGGCGTTTCAACCGCGCCGCGTGCGAACGTGATCCGTCCGCGCCGCGCGCGGCCGTCGTTCGCAAGAAGGTCGAACTTCACGGCTGCCTCACCTTCGCATCGAGCGCGGAGGGATCGGGCGTCACGAACATGGCATCCCCGTAGCTGAAGAAACGGTAGCGCGCTTCCACGGCATGATGATAGGCCGCAAGCACGCGCTCGCGACCGGCAAACGCCGCGACGAGCACCAGGAGCGTCGACTCCGGCAGGTGGAAGTTGGTCAGCAACGCATCGACCACGCGGAACCGGTGGCCGGGCCGGATGAAGATGTCGGTTTCGCCCTCGAATTCCTGCAACCCGCGGCCTGCCGCCGCGGACTCGAGGGCGCGCACCACCGTCGTGCCGACGGCGACGACGCGTCCGCCGCGCGCGCGCGCCGCCGCGACGGCGGCCACGCAAGCGGGCGGCACGCGGATGCGCTCGGCGTGCATCCGATGCTGGTCGATCTCGTCGGCGCGAAGCGGCATGAAGGTGCCGGCCCCGACATGCAGCGTCAGGCGCTCGATGGCGATGCCGCCGCGCGCGAGTTCCGCGAGCGCTTCGCGCTCGAAGTGCAGGCCCGCCGTCGGCGCCGCGACGGCGCCCGGCGCCTCGGCATAGACCGTCTGGTAACGCTCGCGATCCTCCGGCTCCGCATCGCGCGCCACGTACGGCGGCAGCGGCACGCTGCCGTGTTCCTCGAAATAGGGTTGCGCGGCGCGATCGAACTCGAGCTCGAACAAGTCCCCCTGTCGCGCGATCGCGATGGCCGTGGCGCCGCCCGGCAGCTCGATGCGGGTCCCTGGCTTCAAGCCCTTGCTCGCGCGCGCCTGCGCCAGGACCCGGCGCCCGTCGTCGAGGATGCGCTCGAGCAGGATCTCGCAGGCGCCGCCGCTCGCCTTGCGGCCGTGAAGCCGTGCCGGCAGCACGCGCGTGTCGTTCAGGACGAGAAGGTCGCCGGGCCGCAGCAGCGAGCC
>DATBSX010000280.1:0-9397 GCA_036559565.1 Steroidobacteraceae bacterium
CTTCTCGATGCCGATGCTGTCGCTCGCCGTGTCGGGCATGTTCGTGTTGCTGATGTCAGGCCTCATCCTGTTCCAGACCGGCGAGATCCTGCACGGCGGCGAGACGAACTACATCCACGCCACCGTGACGCTCTACATCAGCCTCTACAACATGTTCCTGAGCCTGCTGCAGCTGCTCGGCGCAGGCAGCAATCGCTGATCAGGCCGGCGTGAGGCGGTCGATGCCGCCCAGGTAGGACCGCAGCACGCCCGGCACGACGACGCTGCCGTCCGCCTGCTGATTGTTCTCTAGCACCGCGACGAGCGCGCGGCCGACCGCGACACCCGAACCGTTCAGGGTGTGCACGGGTTCCGGCTTCCCGGTCTCAGGATTTCGCCAGCGCGCCTGCATGCGTCGCGCCTGGAACGCCTCGCAATTGCTGCAGGACGAGATTTCCCGGTAGGCGCCCTGCCCGGGCAGCCAGACCTCGAGGTCGTAGGTTTTTGCGCTCGCAAAGCCGACGTCGCCCGAGCATAGCGCCATCACGCGGTAAGGCAGCTCGAGCCGCTCCAGCACCTGCGCGGCATGGCTCGTGAGCGCTTCGAGCGCCGCGTACGACTCCGACGGCCGGACGACCTGTACCAGTTCCACCTTGTCGAACTGGTGCTGGCGAATGAGGCCGCGCGTGTCCTTGCCGTAGGAGCCCGCCTCGGAGCGAAAGCAGGGCGTGTGCGCGACCAGCTTCATCGGGAGTTCGTCGGGGTCGAAAATGCGATCGCCTGCCAGGTTCGTGAGCGGGACCTCCGCTGTCGGGATCAGGAACAGTTCGCTCTCCGACGCCTCGCGCGCAAGCTTGAAGAGGTCCATCTCGAACTTCGGCAACTGGCCGGTGCCCGTCAGCGTCTTGCGTGTCACGAGATAGGGAACCCAGGCCTCGCGATAACCGTGCTCACGCTGGTGCAGGTCGAGCATGAACTGCGCAAGGGCACGATGCAGGCTCGCCACCGGGCCCGTGAGAACCGCGAATCGGGCGCCGGAGAGCCGGCTGGCCCCGACCGGGTCGAGGCCGCCGAGTCCTTCTGCGATGGCCACGTGGTCAGCCGCTTCGAAATCGAGCTTTCGAGGTTCGCCATGCCGGCGTACCTCCACGTTCGCGCTCGCATCACGGCCGGAGGGTACGCTGTCGTGCAGCAGGTTCGGCAGGTCGAGCAACAGCCGGTCGAGATCGGCCTGAAGCCCCGCAAGCTCCTGTTCTGACGTCGTCAGCCGGGCACCGAGCGACTCCACCTCTGCCAGCAGGGGCGCGACATCCTGGCCCTTGGCCTTGGCGTGGCCGATGGCTTTCGAGCGCGTATTGCGTTCATTGCGCAGTGCGTCGACCGCGACCTGCGCGTCCTTGCGGCGCGCCTCGAGCGCCGTGAATTGCTCGAGATCGAGCGCGAAACCCCGCCGCGCCAGGTTTGCCGAAACGCCCTGCGGATCAGTTCGAAGCTGCCGGATGTCAAGCATGTCCGTCTTTCCATTCCGTGGTTTCCCGCGCCCGCGCCGTCGCGCCCTCGCGGATGCGCTCGAGGGTCTCCCGCAGTTTCATTTCGAGCCCGCGGGGCACCGGCTCGTAGTACGAGCGGGGTTCCATCGTATCGGGGAAATGCGTCTGGCCCGGCGCAAGCGCGTCCGGTTCGTCGTGCGCATACCGATAGCCCTTGCCGTAGCCGAGTTCCTTCATGAGCCGTGTCGGGGCATTTCGAAGGTGTAGCGGCACTTCGAGGGTACCTTGCGCTTTCGCGTCCTCCATCGCGGCGCCGAATGCGGAGTAGACCGCGTTGCTCTTTGGCGCGAGCGCGAGGAAGAGGCAGGCCTGGGCGAGCGCAAGCTCGCCCTCGGGACTCCCGAGGCGGTCATAGCTGTCCCAGGCAGCGAGCACGAGCGTCAGCGCGCGTGGATCCGCATTGCCGATGTCCTCGCTCGCCATGCGCAGGAGCCGGCGCGCGACGAAGCCCGGATCGCAGCCGCCGTCGAGCATGCGGCAGAGCCAGTAGAGCGCCGCGTCTGCGTCGCTGTCCCTCACCGACTTGTGCAGCGCCGAAATCTGGTCGTAGAAGAGCGCGCCGCGTTTGTCGAATCGGCGATGCCCGCCCGCGGTCGCCTCCCGCACGATGTCCTGCGTCAGGACCCTGCCTGCCGGCGAATCCGCGGCGAGATCGGCTGCGACTTCGAGCAGGTTGAGCGCGCGGCGAGCGTCGCCGTCCGCGGCGTCGGCGAGAAGTTCAAGCACCCCGGGAGCAGCCTGGATCCCGCTGCCGCCGAGGCCGCGTTCCGTGTCCGCCAGCGCGCGTGCGATGAGGGTCGCAAGTTCTGCCGTCGTAAGCGCCTTCAGGAGGTAGACGCGGGCACGCGAGAGCAGCGCCGAGTTCAGCTCGAATGACGGGTTCTCCGTCGTCGCGCCGATGAACAGGAGTGTCCCGTCCTCGACGAACGGCAGGAAAGTGTCCTGCTGCGCCTTGTTGAAGCGATGCACCTCATCGAGAAACAGCACGGTCGGCGCGCCGCCCGCCCGGCGTGAATCCCTGGCTTCTTCCACGGCCTCGCGGATGTCCTTGACCCCGGCGACGACGGCCGACAGCGCGATGAAATGCGCCTTGCAGGCTTTCGCGGCAAGCCGCGCGAGCGTCGTCTTGCCGCTGCCCGGAGGTCCCCAGAGCACCATCGAATGCGCAATGCCGTCCGTCAGCAGCCGGTGCAGCGGGCGTCCCGGCGCAAGCAGATGGGACTGCCCCGTGAACTCCGGCAACGACTGCGGACGCATGCGATCCGCGAGCGGGCGGTAACCCGATTGCGGCGAATCCATTGGCAACTCGGCTTGTTTTCGCATCTCGGGCGGATTCTATCCGCTCGCGGGCGCAGTCAGGATGCGCGCTTTCCCTGGAGCCAGGCGGCCGCGCGCATTCCCCAGCCCGCCCGTCCCTGGCCGGCAATGAGCCAGGCGGTCAGTATCCCCGCGACGTTGGCGGCGAGGTCGCCCCACTCGGCCATGCGGTGTTCCGTGAAGAGCGCCTGCGCAATCTCAAGTGCGGCACCGAGGAGGAAACACCGCAGCAGGGTGAACCGCAACCGGGCCGGTGAGGCAATCCCGGATCCCAGCAGGGCGAGCGACAGGTACGCGAGGTAATGCTCGACCTTGTCCGACAGGACCTCGGTGGGCACCAGCGGCTGCGGCGCAAGACTCGCGTAGACGATGAACGCGGCCAGCCCGAGGACCGCCCCGATCCAGAGGCGGCGGAACGACGTCGCGGTCAACCGCCGCCCTCCGGCGCGCGGCCCACGACGTCGACGCCAGGCGGCGGTGTGAAGCTGAAGGTGGACGGATCGAGCCGCGGATTGCGCTCGATGTGCTCGAACTCGAGCCGCATCGTCTGCCCGAGACGGTCAACCATCACCATGCGCCGCAGCTCGCCACCCGCGATGCCGACTGACAGCTCACGGAAATCGCTGTCCGCGCCTTTCGGCGTGAGACGGCTCCACAGGAGTCCGTCGGACTCGCCGCCGTCCGTGATCTTGAATTCGGCACCGAGATCCGTCCTGCCGGAGAAAAGCAGCGCCGGCGTCCCGGCGAGCGAATCCGCAGCCGGTCGAATGGTGACCTGGGCGAGGTCGACGTCATAGAGCCAGACGGTGGTGCCGTCGGAGACGATCAGCTGTGCCGGCACGCGGTAGTCCCATCGAAACTTGCCTGGCCGCGCGAGCGCGACCGTGCCCTCGGCGGACTCGGTTTGGGCGCCCTGCGCGTCGGTCACGGTCTGGTGAAAGCCGGCGCGCAGGCTCGAGAGTCCCTTGAGCGCTGCCTCGAGCCGTTCGGCGGAACGCGCATCGGAAGTCGCATCCGCGCCGGCGAGTCCCGGCAGGAACGCCGCCAGAAGTGTGACCCAGGCGAGTCGCATCACTCTTCCGGCGGGGGCGGCGCCAGCACTTCGCGGCTGCCGTTCGACTGCAGGGAACCGACGAGTCCGGCGGCCTCCATCGACTCGACGAGCCGAGCGGCACGGTTGTAGCCGATCTTGAGGCGTCGCTGCACACCCGACACGGACGCGCGGCGCGACTCGGTGACGATTCGGACGGCCTCGTCGTATAGCGGGTCCTGCTCACCCTCGACCCCGCCCTCGCCGCCTTCGCCCGGCTCGTCCGAGATGCCCGGTATGGTTTCCTGCGGGCCGGTGAGCACTTCCTCGACGTACACCGGCGCGCTGCCGCCCTTCAGTGATTCCACGACTGCGTGCACCTCGCGGTCCGACACGAAGGCGCCGTGGACTCGATCGGGCGTCGATGTGCCGGGCGGCTGGTAGAGCATGTCGCCGTGGCCGAGGAGTGACTCCGCGCCGTTCTGGTCGAGGATCGTTCGCGAGTCCACTTTCGCGGACACCTGGAATGCGATGCGCGCCGGGATGTTCGCCTTGATGAGGCCCGTGATGACGTCCACCGACGGGCGCTGGGTGGCGAGCACGAGATGGATGCCCGAGGCGCGCGCCTTCTGCGCAAGCCGCGCGATGAGCTCCTCGACCTTCTTGCCGACGATCAGCATGAGGTCTGCAAGCTCGTCGATCACGACGACGATGAACGGCAACGGCTGCAGCGCCGGAATGTCTCCCTCGAACTTGCCGTGCGCCCGGAGCCGCGCAATGAGCGGATCCGGGATCGACTGCCCCGCCTCCTGCGCGTCCCTGACCTTCCGGTTGAGGCCTGCGAGGTTCCTGACGCCGAGCTCCTTCATAAGGTGGTAACGCCGGTCCATCTCGGCAACGCACCAGCGCAGCGCATTGGCCGCGTGCTTCATGTCGGTCACGACCGGCGCGAGCAGGTGCGGAATGCCTTCATAGACCGACAGCTCGAGCATTTTCGGGTCGATCAGGATGAGGCGAACATGCTCAGCCGAACTCTTGTAGAGGAGCGAGAGAACCATGGCGTTGATGGCGACCGACTTGCCCGAACCGGTCGTGCCGGCGATCAGGAGGTGCGGCATTTTGCCGAGGTCCGCTACGATCGGGTTGCCGCCAATGTCCTTGCCGAGCGCAAGCGCGAGCGGCGAGGCCAGCTCGTCGTAAGCGCGCGAACGCAGGATCTCGCCGAGCGTCACGAGCTCGCGCGACTCGTTCGGGATCTCGAGGCCGACCACGGCCTTGCCGGGGATCACCTCGACGACGCGTACGCTGATCGCCGAGAGCGCACGCGCGAGGTCCTTCGCCAGCGCGCTGATCTGGCTGACCTTGACGCCAGGCGCCGGCTTCAGCTCGAAACGCGTGACCACCGGGCCGGGCTGGACTGCGACGACTTCGACGTCGATCCCGAAGTCCTTGAGCTTGATCTCGACGAGGCGGGAAATCGCGTCCAGCGCCTCGGGCGAGTACGTGCTTCCGCGCGCGGGCGGCTCGTCGAGGAGCTTCAGCTCCGGCAGGTCGCGTGAGGGCGGCCGGGCGAACAGCTGGACCTGCTTTTCCTTCTCGACGCGCTTGCTGGGTTCGGGCACCGGCGGCGCCGCCATTTCGATGCGCGGCGGCGTGCGTTTCTCCGCCTTCTTCTGGATTTCGCGCACGACCGTCTCGCGCGCTTCGCGCGACTCCCGGCCGACGGCCTGGTCGCGCGAGACGGCGAGGCGCGCCCGCACCCACGCGGCAGCCTTGAGTATGGCGTGGCCCAGCCAATCCATCACCGTGAGCCAGGAAATGCCCGTGTAGAGCTGCACACTGACGAACCACAGCGACAGCAGCACGAGCGTTGCGCCGAGGAGCGAAGCAAATTGGGCAAGGCCCTCGCCGATCAGCTTGCCGAGAATTCCGCCCGCACCCGCATCCGCAGGCAGCACGCCGGCCGAGAAATGGAGGGCCGCAAGGCCGCAGCTCGTCGCAAGCGCGGCGACGATGCCTGTCACACGAAGGGCAATCGTCGAACGTCCGTGGCCTTTCTCGCCCGGCACGCGCTTGAGTCCCGCCCAGGCGCTGTAGGCGATCGCGACAGGAAACAGGAACGCAGGCCAGCCAAAAAGCATGAACAGCGCGCCCGCAAGGTAGGCGCCGAACAGGCCAATCAGATTGCCGACCTGGCCGGGCTCGCCCGTGTAGCTGAAGCTTGGGTCGAGGGGATCGAAGCTTGCCAGCGCTATGAAGAGTACGAGCGCAAGCGCAGCGAGCAGCCAGAAGATCGCCTCGCGCAGCGCGCGCGCGAAAACGGGATCGAGTTTTGCGTCAGTGCCGATGGCCTCGGCTGCGGTTTTGGCCACGGCTCAGAATCCCGGTAAGGAATGCTTCATAAGCGGTTGATTATAAGAGCGTTGCAAATCGGGCAGCAAGCACCCATGCTCGGTTGCCTGCAAGCGCGGGACGCGCGCTTTTGCATGGGCCACTATACACATGACGACGCCTCGCCACTCGCGCCTCATCATCCTCGGCTCCGGTCCCGCCGGCTATTCCGCGGCGGTGTACGCCGCACGCGCGAATCGAAAGCCGCTGCTGATCGCGGGCCTGCAGCCGGGCGGGCAACTCATGACGACGACGGAAGTCGACAACTGGCCGGGCGACGTCGAGGGCTTGCTGGGTCCTGACCTGATGGAACGCATGCGTCGCCACGCCGAACGTTTCGGCGTCGAGATCGCCTCGGACCAGGTCACGCGCGTGGACCTTCGCAAGCGGCCGTTTCACCTCGTCGCCGAGGACGGCGAATACACCTGCGATGCGCTCATCATTGCGACCGGTGCCTCCGCGCGCTACCTCGGCCTCGATTCCGAAACCGCTTTCCGCGGCCGCGGTGTCTCGGCCTGCGCCACCTGCGATGGATTTTTCTACCGCGACCACCGCGTCGCGGTTGTCGGTGGCGGCAATACGGCGGTCGAGGAAGCGATCTACCTGACGAACATCGCCTCGCACGTCACGCTCGTGCATCGTCGCGACAAGCTGCGCGCTGAGGCGATCCTGCAGGACCGGCTGCGCGTGCTCGGGACCCAGGGCAAGGTCTCACTCATCTGGGACCACGAGATCGGCGAAGTCCTTGGCAACGCACAGGGTGTGACGGGCGTCCGCCTGCGCTCAACGAAGGACCAGTCGTCCCGGGACCTCCAGGTCACCGGGCTCTTCGTTGCCATTGGGCACACGCCGAATACCGAACTGTTCCAGGGCCAGCTCGACATGAAGGACGGTTACATCATCGTGAAGTCCGGCATCGCAGGCGATGCCACGGCAACCAGCGTTCCCGGAGTCTTCGCCGCGGGCGACGTTGCGGATCACGTCTATCGACAGGCGGTCACCTCCGCGGGCACCGGCTGCATGGCGGCGCTCGACGCGGATCGCTACCTCGAGCGGGCAGCCGCCGGCTGAGCCTGCATGGATGTGCGCATTGCACGCTCGCTCGCCGGCGTGGATGCGGCTGAATGGAACGCGCTGCCGGGCGCCAGCCTGCCGTTCCTGCGCCACGAATTCCTGCTCGCACTCGAGGAATCGGGCTGCGCGGCGCCGGCTACCGGCTGGGATGCGCGGCATGTCCTGCTTCTTGACGGCGAGGGGCGATTGCGCGCGGCATTGCCGCTCTACCTCAAGTCGCACTCCTGGGGCGAGTTCGTCTTCGATTTCGCCTGGGCCGAGGCGTATCACCGCGCCGGGCTCCACTATTACCCGCGGCTCGTGGCAGCGGTCCCCTTCACGCCGGCGACCGGGCCGCGCTTCCTCGCAGCGGGCGATGCCGACCGCGTTCGACTGCTGGCCGGTGCCCGCGCGCTGCTGAATGAATGCGATGCATCATCCCTCCATGTCCTGTTTCCGGCGGAGAGCGACCGCGAGTTCCTCGTCGGCGCCAGGTTGATGCCGCGACTCGACTGCCAGTTCCAGTGGCGGAACGATGGCTATGGTTCGTTCGAAGATTTTCTCGCGGGCTTCACGGCGGAGAAACGCAAGAAACTGAAGCGCGAGCGGCGCCGCATCAAGGAGGCCGGCATCGAATGCCGCACCGTCACCGGGCACTCGCTCGACAAGGCGATGATGGATGTCGCGTACCGCCTGCACGCGATCACGTTCGCGCGCTACGGACATGCGCCCTATCTCAGCCGGGATTTCTTCGGGCGCATCGCCCGCTCCATGCCGGATGCCATCGTGATCGAGCTCGCCGAACTCGAGGGCGAGCCGGTTGCCTGCTCGATTTCGCTGCGCAGCCACGACACGCTGTACGGCCGCTACTGGGGCGCGAGCGGCGATTTCCACAGCCTCCACTTCGAGCTCTGCTACTACCGCGGCATCGAGTACTGCATACGCGAGGGCCTTGCCCGGTTCGAGCCCGGCACCCAGGGCGAACACAAGCTCCTGCGGGGATTCCTGCCGACGCCGGTCTGGTCGATGCACGAGATCGCGGACGAGCGCTTCGCCTCCGCGATCGGGGACTGGCTCGCGCGCGAGCGTGATGTGCGTCGTGCCTGGCTCGATGAGGCGGCGGGACACCTGCCCTTCCGGCGCGCCGATATCCCGGCTAGGCTCGATCCCGATGTCCGGGATCGCGTGGCTCCAGAAGACTGACCCGCCGACGGCCCTGCCGCCGACGTCGCGTGCGCTCGTGGAGCCGAACGGCCTCCTCGCCGTCGGGGGCGCCCTGACGCCGGAGTGGCTGATCCACGCCTATCGCCACGGCGTGTTCCCCTGGTACTCAGCCGAACAGCCAATCCTCTGGTGGGCGCCGGACCCGCGCGCCGTGCTGCTGCCGTCAGAGTTCAGGGCCTCGCGCAGCCTCACCCGTTCGATCGCAAGACGCGGCTACGAGACCCGGATCAATACGGCGTTCCAGGAGGTGATCGAGGCCTGTGCGGGTCCGCGCCGCGGCGTACCGGGCACCTGGATCACGCGCGAGATGCACGATGCCTACGTGCTGCTGCACCGGCGCGGGCTCGCGCATTCGATCGAGACCTGGCACGAGGGCCGACTGGTGGGCGGGCTCTACGGCGTTGCGCTGGGCCGCGTGTTCTTCGGCGAATCGATGTTTACGCGCGAAACCGACGCCTCCAAGGTGGCGCTCGCGCGGCTCGTCTCGGAATGCCTCGCGCGCAACGTTCCCTTGATCGATTGCCAGATGGCGAGCCCGCATCTCGCGAGCCTCGGCAGCCGCAGCATCCCGCGCTGGGACTTCGAGGCGCGCCTCTCCGAGCTGATCAATTCGCGCGTGCCCGTGTGGCGCGGATGAAACATGCGATTGCGCGCAGGATGCGCCTGCGGCACAATCCGCGCGGTTTCTGCTACAGCACCGGGGCGCGATGGCAAAGGAAGAGGCAATCCAGATGGATGGCGAGGTCGTCGAGACCCTGCCTAATACGACCTTTCGGGTGCGCCTCCAGAATGACCACGTCGTGACCGCCCACATCTCGGGCAAGATGCGCAAGCACTACATCCGGATCCTGAC
>DATBSX010000281.1:0-4792 GCA_036559565.1 Steroidobacteraceae bacterium
GCTCGCTGAACGTCGCACTCCGCCAGATGCTGGACCTCTACGTCTGCCTCCGTCCCGTGCGCTGGTTCAAGGGTGTGCCTTCTCCCGTGCGCGCGCCAGAGAAGGTCGACATCGTGATCTTCCGCGAGAACACCGAGGACATCTACGCCGGCATCGAATTCGAGGCGGGCTCCGCGGAGAACGCGAAGTTCCTCGCGTTCATGAAGGAGCAGTTCCCGAAGTTCTACGGCAAGATCCGCTTCCCGGACAGCTCCGGCATCGGCATCAAGCCGGTCTCGCGCGAGGGCACCGAGCGCCTGGTGCGCGCTGCCATCGAATACGCGGTCGCGAACAAGCGCAAGAGCCTGACCTTCGTGCACAAAGGCAACATCATGAAGTTCACGGAAGGCGCCTTCCGGAACTGGGGCTATGCCCTCGCCGAGCGGGAATTCGCGGGCCAGGTCTACACCTGGGACCAGTGGGAGCGAACCCGCGCCGCCAAGGGCGACCCCGCCGCCAACGACGAGCAGAAGAAGGCCCTCGCCGCCGGCCGCATCCTCGTCAAGGACGCGATCGCCGACATCACGCTGCAGCAGGTATTGACCCGCCCGGAGGAGTTCGACGTCATCGCCACGATGAACCTGAATGGCGATTACCTCTCCGATGCGCTCGCCGCCCAGGTCGGCGGCATCGGCATCGCGCCGGGCGGCAACATCAACTACGAGACCGGACATGCCGTTTTCGAAGCGACGCACGGCACGGCGCCGAAATACGCAAACCTCGACAAGGTCAACCCCAGCTCGGTGATCCTGTCGGGCGAGATGATGCTGCGCTACATGGGCTGGACCGAGGCCGCCGATCTCGTGCTCACCGCGATGGACCGGTCCATCGCCGACAAGGTCGTCACTTACGACTTCGCGCGCCTGATGGAAGGGGCCACCGAAGTGAAGTGCAGCGAGTTCGGCGACGCCTTGATCCGCAACATGCGTTGAGCGACCCGCGCGCCGCCGATTGCGCCCCCGCGATCGTCGCGGCGTTCGCCCGTTACAACGCGGACTTCCGCGCGATCACGCGCCGCGCTCCCGAACGTTTCGAAAACCGCGACTGGTCCGGGTCGCAGGCCGACGTCGTTGAGCGCCTCGAACTCTACGGGACCGCGGTGAACTCGACCGTCGCGGACATGAGAAAGCGCCTCGGTGACTCCGCGCACGACACCGCCCTCTGGGCCGGGATCAAGGCCGACTACCTGCGGCGCATCGAGTCGCTCGCCGACCCCGAGTTCCTGAAGACCTTCTTCAGCTCCATCACGCGCAAGCTCTTCGACACGGTCGGCGTCGACCCCGACGTCGAGTTCTTCGCCCTCGAGCTCGACCCGCTGCGCGGTGCAAGCACCGAAAGCCTGACCGAGCGTTACTTCAACCGCGGCTCGCTCGACCTCCTGTTCGAGGAGCTGCTCTCCGACTACCGCTTCCGCACGCCCTGGCGCGACTTCGAGGGCAGCGTCGGGCACGTCACCGCCGACGTCGAGCTGCGCTTGAAGAGCCTCGGGGAGACGCGGCCGCTGCGCGAGATCGAGGTCATCCGGCCGGTTTTCTACCAGTTGAGCCGCGCCTACCTGGTCGGCCGGCTGCACGGCGACGGCTGGACGCTGCCGATCGCGATCGCGTTCCGGAACTCGCCGATCGGGGTGCTGGTGGACGCGGTGATGCTCTCGATCGCGGACGTCTCGATCCTCTTCAGCTTCACGCGCTCCTACTTCCACGTGGATCTCGAGCGCGTCAGCGACGCCGTGCTCTTCCTGCATGCGATCATGCCGGCGAAGCCCGTCTCCGAGCTCTTCACCGTGCTCGGCCGCGCCAAGCAGGGCAAGACCGAACGCTTCCGCGAGATCTTCCGCCACCTCGGATCGACGTCCGACCGCTTCGTGCGCGCCCCCGGCGAACGCGGCCTCGTCATGGCCTGCTTCACGCTCGAGAACGCCGACGTCATCTTCAAGGTGATCCGCGACCGTTTCCCGGCGGTCAAGAACGTGCGGCGCGAGGAGGTCATGGCGAAGTACGACATGGTCTTCCGCCACGATCGCGCGGGCCGGCTTGTGGACGCGCAGGAATTCCGTCGCATCCGCCTGCCGAAGGGCCGTTTCGCGCCCGACATGCTCGAGGAGCTGCTGACCGAGTGCGCGCTCAACGTGCAGCTGGACGGCGAGGACCTGATCGTCGGGCACGTCTACATCGAACGGCAGATGATCCCGCTCAACCTCTATATACGCAGCGCCTCCCCCGAGCAGGCCGTGTTCGCGGTGATCGACTACGGCCAGGCGATCCGCGACCTCGCCTACACGAATATCTTCGCCGGCGACCTGCTGCTCAAGAATTTCGGCGTGACGCGCCACAATCGCGTGATCTTTTATGACTACGACGAGCTCTGCCGCGTGACTGACTGCCGCTTCCGCGACGTACCCGAGGCCACCTCCGACGAGGACGAAATGCGGGCGGAGAGCTGGTTCTACGTGGGCGAGAACGACGTGTTCCCGGAGACGTTCCTGAAGTTCCTCGGCTTCGAGGGGCGGATCGAGGAAGCGTTCCTGGCGAAACACGGGGAGATCCTGGAGGCCGGCTGGTGGCGCGCGTTGCAGGAGCGGCTCGCCGCGGGCGATCTCGTCGAGGTCCTGCCCTACCACCCGCACCGCGTGCGGGTGGCGAGCAGCTACTGACGCGGCCCGATGCAAGATTCGTATTCGCCGCAACGCTCTGGCTTTTCCAACTTGGGGACGACGCATCCATGAATCAAAAGAACGCGCGCATCGCATTGCTGCTGGCGGGCTCACTCGGGGCCGCAACGGCGGGGGCGGACTACCTGGCGCCGGACCCCGGTACACGGATCTCTATTCAGTACAATTTCAACGGCGTCATTGCGGTTCGCCCCGTCGGCGGGGTCTGGACTCATCCACTGTGTCCCGACGTGAGAGGAGCCGTGCTGTCACGCACGCATTTCAGGCGGGAGCTTGGGGATACCAACGTGGAATTCGATACCGTTAGGGAATTGCTGGTCCAAGCCGCCATGAACGGCAGGTCGGTCAACCTGCTCGTCAGCGACACCGTCTGTCACCCCAACGGATATCCGCTCATCGATTCGCTGCGGATATTCCCCTAGCCGCGAGCCCGCGCCTATTTCGTCGGCTGGCTCGCCTGGCGGTCGTACGCGGCCCGCTGATCCCTGAACCTGGCCAGCACGGCTTCGAAGGAATCCTGCTGTTCCTTCATCCATTTCGCCTGCGCGGCGGCCTGGGCCGCGGATGTCTCGCCGGTGTCGACAGCAAGTCCCGCGCTGGTCGGAACCCAGGGCGTGCCGTCCACCGTCTTGGCCCCGAGGCAAACGGCGCTGACGATCGCGAGCGGCGCGGGAAGCGTGGGATTGAAGCTCCGCGCCTCCTCGAAGCAGCCCGCGGCCGCCCCCGTTCCCGAGACCGTGCAGCCGAACAGCACGCCGAGATTGCGGGCGCCGTGTGCGTTGTCGCACTCGCAGCTGGCGCCGACCGGAATGCGGCCGGCCGGACAGGTCGCGCCCACCACGCTGGCGCCGGAAGCGCTGATCCTCGCCACCGTGATGTCTGCAATCCCGCTTCCCAGCAGGTCCTGCAGCGACGGCGCCAGGTCCGAGTTGGTGATGGTCTGGTTCTTGATCAGGTCGGAGGTGATGGCGCCCGGCCTGATGTCCGCGCCGGTCACGCTGCCATTCGCGATCTTCGCGCCGGTGACCGCCTGGTTGGCGATATCGGTCTCGCCGACGCAAGACGTGCATCTCACGTCGGTCGCGACCTGGGCCGACGCGACTGCGGCCGACAGGCAGTAGAAGGATGCAATGCAGAGCATCAACAGTTTCATCGGGAAGTCTCCGTCAACAAGTCCTTCATCGTACTCCGCCCAGCGCCGATTCCAGGTCCCCGACCAGTTCGTCGGAATCCTCGATGCCTATCGAGAGCCGGATCGTGCCGTCCCCGATGCCGGACAAGGCCTGCAGCTCTGCCGGCAGGCCGCGCACGCGCAGGAACTGCGGCGGCATGGCGAGCGACTCGACCGAGCCTAGGCTCGGCGTGACGGCGAAGAACTCGAGCGCATCGATGAACGGCCGCACGGCCTCCGCGCCGCGGGCGAGGTCCAGGCTGACGATCGAGCCGAACTCGCGCATCTGGGCGCGCGCGAGCGCGTGGCGCGGGTGGTCCGGCAGGCCCGGGTAGTGCACGCGCGAAACCGCCGGGTGCCCCGCGAGGAACTGCGCGATCTTCATGGCCGCGGCCGCCTGCGCCTCGTAGCGCAGGTAGTACGTCTTCATGCCGCGCATCACGAGGAAGGCCGCGTGCGGGTCGAGCAGCGGCCCGAGCAGGACGCCTTCGCGGCGGATCTCCTTCGCAAGGTCCGCCCGCGTGATGATCGCCCCGCCCATCACGTCGCCGTGGCCGGAGGCGTACTTCGTGAGGCTGTGGACGAAGACGTCGACGCCGTATTGCCCGTGATTGTGGAAGCCGGCAAACGTGTTATCCATTACCGTGAGCGCGCCCGCCGCATGCGCCGCGCGCGTGATGCGCGTGATGTCGGCGATGCGCGTGACCGGGTTCGTCGGCGACTCGAAATAGACTAGCCGGGTCTTCGTCGCGGCAAGCGCGCGCTCGATGCCGGCGTCGTCCTCGATCGAGAGCATCGTGTGCGTGATCCCGAGCCGCGCGAGCGTGCCGCGGATCAGCGCGACGGTCGGCCCGTAGGTCTCCGCGAAGCAGAGCATGTGGTCGCCGGACCGGAGCTGCGACAGGAGGCAG
>DATBSX010000282.1:0-1944 GCA_036559565.1 Steroidobacteraceae bacterium
GGCTGGTTCATCTTTCGACCGATTGCGTGTTCTCCGGCAGCAAGGGAGGATATCGCGAAGAGGACCCGCCCGACCCGGTCGACCTCTACGGCCGCTCCAAGCTGCTCGGCGAGGTGAGCGGCGAAGGCGCCCTCACCTTGCGCACTTCCATGATCGGGCTCGGGCTGTACCGCAAGACGAGCCTGGTCGACTGGTTTCTCGCGCAAAGCGGCCGCGTCGCGGGCTATCGCAATGCGGTGTTCTCGGGCCTGACGACGCGCGAGCTGGCGCGCGTCATCGGCGGCCTGCTGGAAAAGCATCCGCAGGCCGCCGGGCTCTATCACCTCGCGGCGGCGCCGATCAGCAAGCTCGAGCTGCTCCTGAAACTGCGCCAGCGCCTCGCCCTCAAGCTGGAGATCGCGCCGGCGGACGAGCCGCGCATCGACCGCAGCCTCGATGCCACGCGTTTCCGGCGCGTGTTCGGCTATGCGGCGCCGTCGTGGGACGAGATGCTCGACGAGCTCGCCGCGCAGATCCGCAGAAAGGCCGCATGATCTTCAAGGACAAGACCATTCTCGTCACCGGCGGCACCGGCTCGATGGGCAAGACCTTCGTGCGCCGGGTGCTCGGCGGCGAGCTCGGCACGCCGCGCAAGGTGATCGTCCTCTCGCGCGACGAGGCCAAGCAGCACGAAATGCGCCTCGACTACCTGCACCAGCGCTCGAGCACCGACGACGTCATCTACAACAATTTCCGCAACGTCCTCGAGTTCCGGATCGGCGACGTGCGGGCGTACGACGACGTGTGCTCGGCGGTGCGCGGCGCCGACATCGTGGTCAATGCCGCGGCGCTCAAGCAGGTGCCGACCTGCGAGTACTTCCCGATCCAGGCGATCCAGACGAACTGCCTGGGCGCATACAACATCGTGCGCGCCATCGAGGAGAACGGCTATCCCGTCGAGACCGTCGTCGGCATCAGCACCGACAAGGCCTGCAAGCCGGTCAACGTGATGGGCATGACCAAGGCTCTGCAGGAGCGCATCTTCGTGGCCGCCAACATCCTCAACGCGCGCACGCGGTTCATCTGCGTGCGCTACGGCAACGTGCTCGCCTCGCGCGGCTCGGTGATCCCGCTGTTCCACGAGCAGATCCGCGCCGGGGGGCCGGTCACGATCACGGATCCGCGCATGACGCGCTTCCTCCTCAGCCTCGACCAGGCGGTCGACACGGTGCTCACCGCCCTGCGGGAAGCGCGCCGCGGCGAGACCTACGTGCCGCGCGCGCCTTCGGCGACGATCCTTAACCTCGCCAAGGCGCTGATCGGAGAGCGCAAGGTCCCTCTGAAGAATATCGACGTGCGCCCCGGCGAGAAGATGCACGAGATCATGGTGTCGGAAGAGGAGATCCACCATTGCGCGCGCCGCGGCGAATACCTGGTGATCCGGCCGATGCTGCCCGAGTTGCGTCGCGATGAGGCGAACGAACCCAACGCGCTTGACAAGGAGTTCAGCTCGCAAGATACCGTCATCGACCTGCCGGGCACGGCGGCGCTCCTGAAGAAGCACCGCCTGATGGTCGAAGACGCGCCGGCGGGCGAGCTGCTGCGCTAGCGCGATGAAGGTCGCCACGATCGTCGGCACGCGGCCCGAGCTCATCAAGCTCTCGCGCGTCGTCGCGGAGCTCGACCGCGCCGTCGAGCATGTCCTCGTCCATACCGGCCAGAACTACGATTACGAGCTGAACGAGATCTTCTTCAAGGACCTCGAGATCCGCCGGCCCGACCACTTTCTGGAGGCCGCCGCGGCGAGCGTGGGCGAGACCATCGGCAACGTCATCGCGCGCTCCTACGCGCTGCTGCAGAAGCTCGCCCCGGATGCGGTGCTCCTGCTCGGGGACACCAACAGCTGCCTCGCCGCGATCTCGACGAAGCGTCTGAAGATTCCGCTGTTCCACATGGAAGCCGGCA
>DATBSX010000283.1:0-4148 GCA_036559565.1 Steroidobacteraceae bacterium
GCGCCGTCGTAGAGCGCGACGTCCGTCGAAGTTCCGCCCATGTCGAAGGCGATCAGCCGGCGCCGATCCCGGACTTCCGCGATTCGCGCAGTCGCCACGAGGCCGCCGGCGGGGCCTGAGAGCACCGCGTTGCAGGCGCGAAATCCGCCCGGGGCGACGAGGCCGCCATTGCTCTGCATGAACTCGAGGCGCGCCGCCGCGTGGCTTTCGCCAAGGCCGGCGCGGAAGGCGCGCACGTAGCGGGCGAGAAGCGGCGTCAGGTAGGCATCCACGACCGTGGTGTCGCCACGGCTCACGAACCGGATCAGCGGCGAGGCCTCGTGCGAGGCGATCACCTCCGTGAAGCCGAGTCCGCGCGCGAGCCCTGCTGCGCGCCGCTCGTGCGCCGGATGGCGGTAGCCATGCATGAAGACGATTGCGACGCTCTCGATGCCGCGCCCGCGCAGGCGCGAGAGGTCTGCCTCGAGTCGCGCCTCGTCGAGGGCCTTCAGCACCTCGCCCTCGGCCGTGTGGCGCTCGTCGGCCTCGACGACCTCGACATAGAGCGGCGCGGGCAGCTCGATGCGAAGGTCGAACAGGCGCGGCCGGTTCTGGTAGCCGATCGCGAGCGCGTCGCCGAAACCGGCCGTTGCGACGAGCGCGGTCGGCACGCCGCGCCGCTCGAGGAGGGCATTGGTCGCGACGGTCGTGCCGATGCGGATCACGTCGATCGCCGCATCCGCGCCGCCTTCGTGGCGGACGATGTCGAGGATGCCGGCAACGCCCGGGTCCACCGCGCCGCCATCCTCCGACAGCCGTTTCTCGACATGGAGCCGCCCGCCGGGCGCCCTGCCGATGATGTCGGTGAATGTGCCGCCCCGGTCGATCCAGAACTGCCAGCCGCGCCCTTCGCCCATGGGGCTCAGGATAACTTGTCGGCGGCGTATACCTTTCGAAGCTGCGCAAGCGCCCCGCCCGCGAGGCGTTCGCAGGCGTCCCGGTAGCCGATTTCAATGGCGCGCTCGAACCCCTTCCAGTCGAGCAGGTCGAGCGACTCGAGCGCCGGCGTGATCAGCAGGTCGCTCTGCAGTCGCCGCTCGAGCGTCGCCGTGGTGCTGTTCACCATGCCGGCCCGCCAGAGGATCTGCAGGATGTTCGGGCGCCGGTGTCCGCCGCGACCGCGGAACAGGTTCCAGAACGACGGCATCTCGGTCGCCTCGACGTCGGTCGTGAAGGTGCGGTCGGTTCCGACGTCGACGCCGATCACGGGTCCGCGGCCCTTCGCGCGCATCACATCGACGGGCAGGTTGTTCATGGCGCCGCCATCCACGAAGACTTCGCCGCCCTGGAAGACGGGCGGCAGCACGCCGGGGATCGCGACCGAGGCGCGCAGCCATCGCCAGAGCGGTCCCTGCTGATGCACGGCGATGCGTCCGGTCGTGAGGTTCGACGAGACGCAGAAGAAGGGCAGCGGCAGGTCCTCGATGTTGATGTCGCCGAGCTCGCGCCGGAGCAGCATCCCGACCTTGCGGCCGGACACGAGGGACACGAGCGGCAACGTGTAGTCTGAAAGCGGATTGGTGTCGACGAAGCTGCGCTTGAATCGCTGGACGAGTTCGTCGTCGCCCCAGTCGGCGGCAACGCCGGCCGCGAGGATGCCGCCCATGCTGGTGCCGCCGACGAGGTCGATCGGCACGCCGTGCTCGCGCAGCGCCCGCACGACGCCGAGGTGGGCAAAGCCGCGCGCACCGCCGCCCGAGAGCACGAGTCCGACCGCGCGTCCGGTCAGCAGGCGCACCAGGCGATCGTAGTCCGCGGGTCCGCGCATGTGATGGTGCGGCATGCCGGGCAGCACGCCGTGCCAGCGTGTCGCAGCGCCGTTGACGAAACCCTTCTCGTGCAGCAGGAGCAGTTCCGCGCGGCGCATGCTGCCGTCCAGCCACTGCGCACGCGTCCAGCCTGCGCTCTCGACGTCCGTGCGCGCCACGAGCAGGACGATGTCGGCCTGCCGCAGGCAGAGCCGCGTCCAGGCGGTGTCGCCGGCATCGGCGGCGTAGACGACGAAATCGTTCTGCGATTCGCGCTCGTGAAACCACTGCGGGCTGTGCTTGCCGGCGCGCTCACGACTGACAAGGTCCACGCGGCCGAAGCTCGAAAGCGCCTGCACGAGCCGGCCCGCATGCTCCGGCAGTTCGATCCCGTCATCCAGCGGGACCATCGCGAGCGTGCGCGGGGTCATGACGCGAAGGTGCTCGGCTTCGCGGTCCTCGAGCCGCAGCACCGTGAGGCGCGCGAGGCGGAGGATCGCCTCCGGATGGCCGAGGAGCACGCGCTCGAATGTGCCCGCCGAGAGCATGGCGAGCTCCGAGTCGCGCAGCGCGCGAACCGTGGCCGTGCGCGGCCTCGATACGATCAGCCCCATTTCCCCGACCGTCTCGCCGGCGGCGATGCGGCCGGTGAGTTCGCCGCCCGGTCCATAGACGCCCAGGCAGCCGCTCACGACGAAATAGACGGCGTCGGCCGGCGCGCCGGCCTCGAACAGCAGGGCGCCGCCCGGCAGCGACTTCCATTCGAGTTCGGTGACCGCGGCGTCGACGACACCTTTCGGCAGGCCGGAGAACAACGGCAGGGCCGCGAGCATCGCCCAGGGATTGGCCCGCGGGTCGATCTGGGTCCGGTCGTCCTCGGCGTCCACGGCAGCGGCACCATAACACGCTGGGTTGCGGCCGCTAGAATCTGCGCCCATGACTGTGACGGACCGCAAGCTGCTCGAGCGCATCTGGAAGGCGGTCGCCGAGATTCCCTACGGCCAGGTCGCGAGCTACGGCGGCATCGCGCGGCGCGCGGGCGCACCCCGGCGCGCGCGGCTCGTCGGGCATGCGCTCAAGGTTGCGCCAGCGAGCCTGAAGCTCCCGTGGCATCGCGTCCTGAATGCGCAGGGCAGGATCAGCCTGCCCGCCGGCTCGAAAGCGAACCGGATGCAGCGCCGCCTGCTCGAGGAGGAGGGCGTCGTGTTCCGCAATGGCCGGGTCGATCTCGCGCAAGCGGGGGGACTCGACCTTGACGCGCTGCTGTGGCGTCCGCGCAGGGACTGATAACATCGCGGCATGGCGAGTCGTCACGTCGTGTTCTCGCACGGGCTCGAAAGCGGCCCGTGGGGAACGAAGATCTCCGCGATGTCCGAGGTCGCGAAGAGCGAGGGCTGGAACGTCGATTCGGTCGACTATCGCGGCGTCAATGACGCGCGCGACCGGGTCACGAGGCTGCTCAGCTTCTGCCGCGACCTGCGCGGCGACCTCGTGCTCGTCGGCTCGAGCATGGGCGGCTATGTGTCGGCCTCCGCTTCGGCCCTACTGCATGCGCGCGGCCTCTTCCTGATGGCACCCGCGTTCTACGTGCCCGGCATGGAGCAGCTGACCGCGAAGCCGGCGCCCTGCCCGAAGACGATCGTGCACGGGTGGCGCGACGAGGTCGTGCCGGTCGAGAACAGCATGAAATTCGCGCGCGAGCATTCGGCGACGCTGCACATCCTGGACTCGGACCACCGGCTGCACAGCGAGCTCTCGCTCGTCAACTACCTCTTCGAGTACTTCCTGGTATCGCTGGATCTTCCGAAACGCCGCTGAGATCAGTGTGCGCACTTCGCCGGCGGGACCACCTTCCCTCGCTCCGGGGTCCCGCAACGGCTCGTGCGCGCGCGGACGAGCGCCGGGCGGGTCCCCGAGCGAGCGAATGCGGTCGCCGCCCTGAGCGAGCGAGGGTCCCCGCCCGGCGCAAAGTCCGCGTGCTCGCCGGAGCCATCGCAAAACCGCGTTAGACTTGCGGGATTGCCCGGCGGGAGCTGTCTCATGCGAACGATACTGGCCGTGGGAGTGGCGCTGGTCGCGACGATGGCCGCGGGATGCGGCAGTTCGGACGAGCCGAAAAAGAAAGAGAAGGATGACGTGATGAAGGTTGAGGACACCGCATTCGGAACACTCGTCGGGACGCCGAAGAAGGTGCAGGACGAGACCGATGCGGATGCCGCCAAGTACCGCGACAAGCTCAACGAGCGCCTGGATACCGACGAGGGCGTGAACAAGAAAGACGATCCGCCCCAGGACTGAGCGAGCGCCGCCTTGAACCGCACCCTGATGTGGATGCTGCGCGGGCTCATGCGCGTGTTCGTG
>DATBSX010000284.1:0-11612 GCA_036559565.1 Steroidobacteraceae bacterium
CGCGTCGGCTACCTGACACTCAACCGCCCCGACAGGAAGAATCCGCTCACCTTCGATTCCTACGCGGAGCTTCGCGACCTGTTTCGGCTGCTGCACGAGGGCGGGGGCGTACGCGTCGTCGTGGTGAGCGGCGCGGGCGGCAATTTCTGCTCCGGCGGCGACGTGCACGAGATCATCGGCCCGCTCACGAAGATGGATGAGAAGGGGCTGCTCGACTTCACGCGCATGACCGGCGACCTGATCCGCGCGATGCGCGCCTGCCCGCAGCCGATCATCGCGGCGGTCGACGGCGTCTGCGCGGGCGCGGGCGCGATGATCGCGCTCGCCTCGGACTTTCGCCTCGCGACGCCGGCGGCGAAGACGGCCTTCCTCTTCGTGCGCGTCGGGCTCGCCGGCTGCGACATGGGCGCCTGCGCACTGCTGCCGCGCCTCATCGGCCAGGGGCGCGCCGCGGAGCTGCTCTACACGGGCCGCTCGTTCGACGCGGCCGAGGGCGAGCGCATCGGCTTCTTCAACTCCATCGTCCCGGCAGCCGAACTTGGGGCCGCCGCGGCGAAACTTGCGACGGGGCTCGCGACCGGGCCGACGCTCGCGCACGCGCTCACGAAGAAGATGCTTCACCTCGAGTGGAACATGGGCGTCAACGAGGCGCTGGATGCCGAAGCTCGCGCCCAGGCGGCGCTCATGAAGAGCAACGACTTCCGCCGCGCCTTCGAGGCGTTCGCGCAGAAGCAAATGCCGGTTTTCGAGGGCGACTGATGAACAATCACGATGACCGGATGCAGTGGCCCTTCTTCGACGAGTCGCATCGGCGGCTCGCGACGGAAGCGAGCCGGTGGGCTTCGGCCAGCCTCGACGCGAGCGCGCATCCAACCGACCGGGCCGCCGTGGATGCCCGCTGCCGCGAGCTGGTGGGAAGGCTCGGCAACGCGGGCCTGTTGCGGCACTGCCTGCGCGCGGCCGATGGCGGCGCCACGGAAGATTTCGATGCGCGTTCCATCTGCGTGCTGCGCGAGATCCTGGCCGAGCACGACGGACTTGCGGACTTCAGCTTCGCAATGCAGGGCCTCGGCAGCGCGCCGATCTCGCTCGCCGGCAGCGAGCGCCTGCGCGCGGCCTGGCTGCCGCGGGTGGCCGAGGGCAAGGCCATCGCCGCATTCGCGCTTTCGGAGCCGGAAGCGGGTTCGGACGTTGCCGCGATGCAGACGAGCGCGCGCCTGGACGGCGATTCCTACGTTCTGAACGGCTCGAAGACCTGGATCTCGAACGGCGGCATTGCCGATTTCTACTGCGTCTTCGCGCGCACGGCGCCGAGCAATCCCCGTGCCGACGGCAGCGTGTCTGCGGACGGGATCACGACCTTCGTCGTCGAGCCGGCGGATCGCGGCTTTTCGGTGGCCGAGCGCATCGACGCGATGGCGCCGCATCCGCTTGCACGGATCAATTTCGACGACTGCCGCGTTCCGGTCGAGCGGCGCATCGGCGCCGAGGGCGAGGGCTTCAAGCTCGCGATGCGCACGCTCGACGTGTTCCGCACCTCGGTCGCCGCCGCAGCCTGCGGCTTTGCCCGTCGTGCACTCGACGAAGCAGGGACACATGCCACGAAGCGTGCGATGTTCGGCCGGCAACTTGCCGACTTCCAGCTGACCCAGGCGGCGCTGGCGGACATGGCGACGGCGCTCGATGCGGCGCAGCTCCTGACCTATCGCGCGGCGTGGCTGCGCGACACCGGCCGGCCATTCACCGCGGCGGCCGCGATGGCGAAGCTCACCGCGACCGAGAACGCGCAGGCGATCATCGACCGTGCCCTGCAGATGTTCGGCGGGCGCGGCGTCGTGCAGGGCGAGGTCGTCGAGCGGCTTTACCGCGAAATCCGGGCGCTTCGGATCTACGAGGGCGCGAGCGAAGTGCAGAAACTCATCATTGCACGGGAGCTCCTGAAATGACTCGTGAAATCCTGCAACCGCCGGGCTGGTCGAGGCCCCGCGGCTATTCAAATGGCATCGCGGCTGAAGGGCGGCAGGTATTCGTCGCGGGCCAGATTGGCTGGGACGCCGGGCAGAAGATGGTCAGCGACGATTTTGCGATGCAGACGCGGCAGGCGCTTTCGAACGTCATCGACGTGCTCGTTTGTGCCGGCGCCGGTCCAAGGAACATCGTGCGGCTCACCTGGTATGTGACCAGCCGCGACGAGTACAACGCCGCGCTCGACGAAATTGGTGCGAGCTACCGTGAGCTTTTCGGCAAGAACTTTCCGGCCATGTCCGTCGTCGTCGTCGCGGGCCTGCTCGAACCTCGCGCCAAGGTCGAAATCGAGGCGACCGCCGTCGTCTGATGGTGCCGGGTCGTACATTCGTACATGTGCGCCCAGCCAAATGTACGAATGTACGACCCGGCACCAATCAGGTCCGCCAGGCGTCGCTCGTGTATTCCATGTAGGCGGCCGTGGCCGCAGCAGTCTCGATGCCGTAGTAGCGCGACACAACGTGCAGGGCGAGATCGATTCCGGAGGTGAGCCCGCCGGCAGTCGCGATGCGGCCGCTGTCGACGAAGCGCAGGCCACGCCGCAACTCGATGTCCGGAAACTCCTTCGTGAAGCTGTCAAAGAATTCGTGGTGAGTTGTCGCGGGTATGCCCGTCAGGAGGCCCGCCCTCGCGAGCTGGAACGCGCCCGTGCAGACGGACATGGTCACGTCGGTATCGGCGCTCGCCCGCTTCAGCCAGTCGCGCGACTCCGCGGTGGACTTGTGCGCCGGAACCACGATGACATTGGGCTGTGGCGCGTTGCTGATGGTGTAGTGCGGCTGGATCTTGAGGCCACCGGTCATTTCGAGCAGGCCATCCTCCGGCGCGACGGTATAGAGCTCGAATGGCGCATCGTCGCCGTCCGGCGTCGACGCGTCCTGGAAGACCTCCCAGGGTCCCGTAGTGTCGATCACATTGGCGTGCTGGCCGAGCATGAATGCGACACGTACGCGCTTGCGCTTCGGCAGTGGCGCAGCCGGCGCCGTGGCGGCGCTGGCCGCGCGGAGGTTGCCACCGAAGAGTGCGATCGAAGCCGCGAGCGAACTGCCGATGAAATGACGGCGCTGCATGGGAATCTCCTGTGCGGGCGGATGTTCACCACCCTGGATGCCGCATGCTCGCGCGATGGTCGCTGGCAGAAAGGACAGACAAGCGTCATTTCCTGCCATACTCCCGCCGCGACCCAGCAGCCTGCGTATCGTTGCCCGGCATGAAAGCTTCCGCACGACCGAAATCGCGCAGCCGCACGCATCGCGTCGTGATGCTCGGTTTCCCGCAGGCCCAGGTCCTCGACATCACCGGCCCGCTCGAGGTGTTCTCGCGCACGGCGCGCTGGCTCGCCGATCACCGCGGCACGCGCGTGCCCGCTTATTCGACGGAATTCATTTCCGCGCGCGCCGGCCCAGTCGCGATGTCGAACGGCCTCGCGCTCGTCGCGAACCGCCGCTACACGGACGTAGACGATGCCGACACGCTTTTGATTGGCGGCGGCATTGGTTGGGAAGCGGCGGCCGCGGACAACAACCTGCTCGCCTGGCTCGCGGCGCAGGCAGGTCGTGTCGAACGCCTCGGCTCGATCTGCAATGGCGCGATGCTGCTGGCGGCGGCAGGGCTCCTCGAGGGACGCGCGGCCACCACGCACTGGGCTTACCTCGACCGGCTCGCGAAGCTCGCGCCGAAGTCGCGGGTGGACCGGGATGCGCTGTACGTGCGCTCCGGAAACATCTACACCTCAGCCGGCGTCACCGCGGGCATGGACCTCGCGCTCGCGCTGGTCGAGCAGGACCACGGCAAGGCCGTCGCACTCGCCGTCGCGCAGGAGCTCGTGCTCTTCCTCAAGCGCCCCGGCGGGCAATCGCAGTTCAGCCGTCACCTCGAGGCGCAGCGGCGAGACGACCTCTTCGGCGAGCTCGAGCTCTGGATGCTGGAGCATCCGGCCGAGGATCTCTCGGTCGGCAAGCTTGCGCGACGCATGAACATGAGCCCGCGGCATTTCGCGCGGCTGTTCGCGGAACGCCTCGGCGCGAGCCCCGGCGCCTACGTGCGACGGTTGCGCGTCGAGCAGGCGAGGCGGCGGATCGAGGAGGGCGCCTCGCGCCTCAAGCGCGTCGCGCGCGACTGCGGCTTCGCCGACGAGCAGGCGCTGCGCCGGAACTTCCAGGACCTCGTCGGCATCACGCCGGCGGAATATCGGGCGCGCTTTTGATAAAGGGGACGGTCACCTTTTCCCGAAGGATCGAAGGAAAAGGTGACCGTCCCCTTTATCAACGTGCGCCGAGGGCGGCGAGCATGCGGTGGACGCTCGCGAGTTGCGCGCCGCTTCGCGCCGCGTAGTCGACGCCGGAATAGCCCCACCAGTCCCAGCAGCCGCGCGGATTGAAGGGCGAGACATAGCTCTTTTCCACCTGCGGGTACAGCACGACGATCCGGTTCGCGGCGGCCCAGCGGTTGTAACCTGCCTCACGCGCGAAAACCCGGCCGAGTTCGTCGATCCCCTGGCGGCAGCCGTGAAAGACGACATGAATGCGGCAGGGCTTTCCGTCCGCGCAGTCCTTCGGGACGAAAACGAATCCATCGTCCGCCATCGAGGCGACGGACTCACGCTCGACGTATCGTGCCTGACCGAACTCGCGCAGCTCGCCGGCGACCTTGCCCGTCGGTGCGACAAGCTCTTCATAGAGAAAGCGCAGCATCTCGCCCGCAGCGTCGTACTTGCAGGCGAGTATCCAGGGGGATTCGTCCGCGTCGCAGGCGCCGCCGTCGGTCAGCGTCGGGAAGCCGTGCGCGGCAGGAACCTGGGTCTCGTAATGAATGCGCTCGCGCGGAACGAAGGCGATGTAGAAGCGCAGCAGCGAATCCGAGACTGCGGCGCCGATCTTGTGGTCGCGCCGGCCGTGGAAGATCCACACGCGGTCCGGCGCGATCCAGGACGGGTCATCCACGGTGCGTGCGGCTGCGCTCGCGCGCAGCGTCGCAACGAGCGGCCGCTCGTCCGGGCCGGCGGGGGCGCCTCCGGTGCAGTCGTTGATGGCGCGGGTGATCATCCCTTGGGCGCAGAGCCAGGGTCCGGCGCCGATGATGCCGGCGCCGATGACGTCCTTCGAGTAGGCGACCTGGTACTGCGTCGCCATGTAGCCGCCGGCGGAGACGCCGGACACCGTGAGGCTGCCCGGCAGGATGTTGAGCTGCGGCAGCTCGTCCGCCGCATGGGCGGCGACCGCGAAGCAGGCGAACAGTGCGGCGGCCAGGGCTCGCATCGGCGTGCACGATAGCACCGCGCGCGGGCAGCTGCCGGCGGCGCGGGGCCTTCAGCCGGCGCGTTCGATGAGGTCGCAGACTGCGGCAATCGCCGTGCCGCGGGACGAGGATCGCCGCCAGGCCGCGCCGACCATCCGGTTCGGCGACGGCGGCGCAAACGGGCGCACGACGAGGCCGCGCGCCGAGGCAAACGGGCCTTCGGCGGCGAGACGCGGCAGGAGCGTGAGCCCGAGGCCTGCCGCGACCATCTGGCGGAGCGTCTCGAGGCTGGTCGCGCGGAAGGCCTGCTCCTCCGTGGCGACGCGCGCGCAGACCTCGAGCGCCTGGTCGCGCAGGCAGTGCCCTTCCTCGAGCAGCAGCAGTTTCTCGCCGCTGAGGTCGCTCGCCTTCACGCGCTTCTTCGCGGTGAGGCGGTGGTGCTCCGGCATGGCGACCAGAAAGTCCTCCGCGAACAGCGGGCGCGTCACGAGCCCTTTCGTATCGGCGGGGAGCGCGAGAATCGCGAGATCGAGCTCGCCGCGCTCGGTGCGCTCGACGAGCGGGGCAGTCTGGTATTCATAAAGCATCAATTGCAGCTTCGGCAGCGCCCGCGAGATGCGCGGCGCGACACGCGGCAGGAGATAGGGCCCGAGCGTCGGGATGAATCCCACGCGGAGCTGGCCGGCGAGGGGATCCTGGCCCGCACGCCCAAGCGCCTGGATGTCCTCGGCATCGCGGAGCATCCGGCGGGCGCGCTCGACCACCGCCTCGCCGGCGACCGTCAGCGCGACCTTGTGCGGCCGGCGCTCCACGAGCGCGACGCCGAGGGAATCCTCAAGCTTGCGGATCTGGGCCGAGAGGGTCGGCTGGCTCACGTGGCAGCGCTCGGCGGCGCGGCCGAAATGCCGGGTTTCGGCGAGGGCGACGAGGTAATCGAGGTCCCGCAAGTTCATAGATAAAGTCTATCAAATTCATTGATACAATCGATTGTACAAATGGGAAGCGCATCCGCATCCTGTGCGTCTTCCGCGCAGGCGCGCGGCCCGAACACCTGAAGAGGGAATTGCCATGGACCAAGCAGTCAAGTGCCCGGTCATGCACGGCTCCGGCGCCGGATCGAACCGCCACTGGTGGCCGACCGCGCTCAACATCGACGTGCTGCACCGAAATTCCGCGCTCTCGGACCCGATGGACGAGGGTTTCGACTACGCGAAGGAGTTCAAGAGCCTCGACCTCAAGGCCCTGGTCAAGGACCTCAAGTCCCTGATGACAAAGTCGCAGGACTGGTGGCCGGCCGACTTTGGCCATTACGGCGGCCTGATGATCCGCCTCGCGTGGCACGCGGCAGGGACCTACCGCACGACGGACGGACGCGGCGGCGCGGGTGCGGGCCAGCAGCGATTCGCTCCCCTGAACAGCTGGCCGGACAACGCGAACCTCGACAAGGCGCGCCGGCTGCTCTGGCCGATCAAGCAGAAATACGGCCGCAAGATTTCCTGGGCTGACCTCATGGTCCTCGCGGGCAATGCCGCGCTCGAGTCGATGGGCTTCAAGACCTTTGGCTTCGCCGGCGGCCGCGCCGACGTCTGGGAGCCGGAGGAACTCTACTGGGGTCCCGAAGGCTCCTGGCTCGGCGACGAGCGCTACAGCGGCGAGCGTGAGCTCTCGGACCCGCTCGGCGCCGTGCAGATGGGCCTGATCTACGTCAACCCGGAGGGCCCGAACGGCAATCCCGACCCGAAGTTGGCGGCGCGCGACATCCGCGAGACCTTCGCCCGCATGGCGATGAACGACGAGGAGACCGTCGCGCTGATCGCCGGCGGCCACAGCTTCGGCAAGACGCACGGCGCGGGCGACCCGTCGCTCGTCGGTCCCGAGCCGGAAGCCGGCGCGCTGGAGGACCAGGGTCTCGGCTGGAAGAGCAAGTACGGCACGGGCATCGGAGCGGACGCCATCACCGGCGGTCCGGAAGTCACGTGGACGAAGACGCCGACGAAGTTCAGCAACAACTTCTTCGAGAACCTGTTCGGCTTCGAGTGGGAGCTGACGAAGAGCCCGGCCGGTGCGAAGCAGTGGCAGGCGAAGAACGCCCCCGCGATCATCCCGGACGCGTTCGACAAATCGAAGATGCATCCGCCGAAGATGCTGACGACGGATCTCTCGCTCCGGTTCGACCCGGCCTACGCGAAGATCTCGCGGCGCTTCCTGAAGAACCCGGACCAGTTCGCCGACGCGTTCGCGCGCGCCTGGTTCAAGCTCACGCACCGCGACATGGGCCCGATCGCGCGCTATCTCGGCCCGCTCGTGCCGAAGGAAGAGCTGATCTGGCAGGACCCCGTTCCGAAGGCCACCGGCAAGCCGATCGGCTCCCCGGAGGTCATCACGCTGAAGAAGAGGATTCTCGCCTCGGGTCTCGGCGTCGCCGAGCTCGTCTCGACGGCGTGGGCGTCGGCCTCGACCTTCCGCGGCTCCGACAAGCGTGGTGGCGCGAACGGCGCCCGCGTCCGGCTCGCGCCGCAGAAAGACTGGGAAGTCAATCAGCCGGCGCAGCTCGCGAAGGTGCTGAAGAAGCTGGAAGGCATCCAGGCCGACTTCAACGGCAAGTCGAAGAGGAAGGTCTCGCTCGCCGACCTCATCGTGCTGGCCGGCAATGTCGGCGTGGAGACGGCGGCGAAGAAAGGCGGCGTCAACCTCAAGCTCCCGTTCAACCCGGGCCGCACGGACGCCTCGCAGGAGCAGACGGACGTCGAGTCCTTCGCGCCGCTTGAGCCGCGCGCCGACGGGTTCCGGAACTACGTGGGCAAGCGCAAGCTGTTCATGCAGCCTGAAGAGGCACTCGTCGACAAGGCGCAGCTCCTGCGGCTGACGGCGCCGGAGATGACGGCACTCGTCGGGGGCCTGCGCGTCCTCGGCGTCAACGCGGGCGGCTCGAAGCACGGCGTTTTCACGAAGCGGGAGGGAACGCTGACGAACGACTTCTTCGTCAACCTGCTCGACATGGACACGCGCTGGCAGCCGGCCGGAGAGAATGCGTACGAGGGCCGTGACTGCAGGACGAATGCCATCCGCTGGAAAGCGACGCGCGTCGACCTGATCTTCGGCTCGCATTCGCAGCTGCGCGCCTACGCGGAGGTCTATGCGACGGCCGACTCCAGGGAGAAATTCGTGAGGGACTTCGCTGCGGCCTGGACCAAGGTGATGGACCTCGACCGCTACGACCTGAAGAAGTAATCGGCAGGTTCGTCGGGGCTCTCCTCGCCGCATTCTTGCGCCGGTGCCACCACCGGCGCAGGATGCGGCGGTCACGTGCCAGGGTAAGTCGTCCCGTGAACTGGAAGATCATTTTCGTCGGCGGCCTCGTCTACTACGCCGCCCTCTTCGTGGTCTCGATGGTGCTCGGGCACTTCATCCACGCGCCGGACACCGGCGTGCTCGCCGAGGCCTACAAGGCAACCGCCTCGTTCTGGCGCCCGGAGCTGAACGCGAACCCGCCAGACATGCGCCTGCTCTGGGAAATGTGGATACCGTCCGGCCTGCTCGGCGCATTTCTGGCGGCCGGCGTCTACAGCGTCATCCGTCCTGCGCTGACAGGACGCGCATGGCAGCGCGGGCTGAAGTTCGGCGTGATCGCGCTCGTATTCGCGATCGTCAACGCGCTTGGCTACCACGGCGTCTTCAACCTGCCCGGCAGGATCTGGAGCTGGTGGATGGTGGGCGCCGCGGTGATGTACCTGGCCGCCGGGCCGGTGCTCGGCTGGATCGCCGAGAAACTCGTGCCGCTCAGGTCCTGACCGGCATCACGCGGAGGTCGATGCGATGTATCTCTGGGTCAAAGTCATTCACGTCATCGCCGTCGTGCTGTTCCTCGGGAACATCATCACCGGCGTCTTCTGGCACAAGCACGCCGAGCGCACGCGCGACGCGCGCCTCATCGCGCACGCCATGGCGGGCGTGATCCGGAGCGACCGCCTGTTCACGATGCCGGGCGTCTTCCTGATCCTCGCGAGCGGCATCTTCGCGGCGATCCAGGGCGGCCTGCCGATTCTCGGCACGGGCTGGATCCTGTGGACGATCGTGATGTTCGCCATCTCCGGGGCCGTGTTCATGGCCAAGCTCGGGCCGCTGCAGCGGACCATGCAGAAATACGCGGCCGACGGGGCGGCAGCCGGCCTGTTCGATTTCACGGGCTATCAGCGGCTGTCGAAGCAGTGGGATTTCTGGGGCGCAATCGCGACGATTGCACCGCTCATCGGCGTCGCGCTGATGGTGCTGAAACCCTCGCTCTAGGCCGCGCGCCTATTCCCGCTGGTCGAGGTAAGCCTTGAGCGCAGCGATTTCGTCGTCGCTGAAATGTGAGAACCGGCGCCGCGCGACGCTCGACATCAGCCCGCTCCCACTCTCCGTGCCAGCGAGAGTCATGCCCGTGCGCATCAGCCGCGCGAAGGCCTCCGGCGAGTACACCTTGGCGATGAGGAGGCTTGGCGCGCTGTCGCCGGGATAGCCATTGAGGTCCGGCGCATGGCATTCCGGACAGGCGATGCTCGCAAGATACCGGCCGCGCTCGACGGCACCCTCAAGCGCGGCCGTGTCGTAGTCCGCAAGGTCATTCACGGATGGATACTCGCCGCGCAGGATCTGCCAGCGCGTCGCCCAGGCGTACTCTGTTTTCCGCTGGACCGGCTTTTCGACCGCGGGCGCGGCGCGCACGAATGCGATGACATTCGCGAGGTCGCGATCGGTCAGGTGGGCGTACATGTCCCAGGGCATGAAGTCGACGAGGGCCCCGTCGAGCTTCCTGCCGTGCCTCAGCAGGATCACGAGGTCGCGGTCCGAATAGCGGCTGCGCGCCTCGATCACGTTCGGGCAGTTGAACCGGACCTGCCCGGGCTCCTCGTAACAGCGCGCCTTGCCCGCCATGTCGGGGCCGTGGCAACTCGGGCAACCAAGAATCGCCGCAAGGCGCGCGCCTTCCGTCGCATCGCCGCCGGACGGGACGTGGATCGTCGCCGGCACATTCGGGAGTTGGCGCAGCTTCCACTCGGTGCCGAAGTACAGGACAGCAGCTGCACCCAGTAAGAGTGCCGCGGCCGCGAACACTACGGCGCCGATCGCAGCGCCGTGTCGCCGCGCTGCGGCCACTCCGGATTGTTTCACGGTCATCGCAGTGCGCGCAGCTCCGCGAGCGTCGTCTGGCGGAGGATGTCGATCGCTCCGTCGATGCGCGCGAAGGCGTCGTCTTGCTCGACGAGCCCCTCCGCGTCGGCTTCCCAGGTGGCGCGAAGCGTGGCTGCGTCGCGCATGACATCCGCGGGCATCAGGGCGGCGAGGTCGCTGATCGTCAGCACGTCGGCCCAGCCCATGCGCGGGTCCCCGCGCTGGTCGCCGTCCGCGTAGTGGGCATAGAAGATGATCTGTTGCAGCGAGCCGATTTCGCGCAGCATCTCGATGCCGGCGACGCGAATGTTGCGGTTCCTCTCCGTGCGCTCATTGCGCCAGGTGTTGTAGCCGAGCGCTGACACGGCGATGGTGACGCTGATGAGGGCGATGAGGTTGTCGCGAACCTGCCTTCGCATGTCGGCCATCGGTTAATCCTAGCCCGGATCCGCGGGCGCACGCTTCCAGACGATCGCCTGGTTGTTCGCGGGCATCGGGTGATCCGCCGCGAGCGTGAATCCCGCGCCGCGCGCCAGGGCGTCCACCTGCTCGAAATCCCGGATGCCGGACTGCGGATCGCGCGCGTGCAGCATCTCGTCGAAAGACGCATTGCTCGCCGACGTGTATTGCCCGCCATAGCGGAAGGGTCCGTAAACCGCGAGCACCGCGCCGGGTTTCGTGACCGCGGGCAGGCCTGCAAAAAACGCCTTGACCTGCGGCCAATGCATGATGTGCAGCGTGTTCGCGGTGAAGATGCCGTCCGCCTTGCGCACGTCCCATGGCGTCTCGGTCACCTCGATGACGACCGGCGCACGCAGGTTCGACGGGCCCTCACTGAAGATGCGCTTGCGAAGTCCCTGCATGGCATCCGCGACCTCGGACGGCTGCCAGACGAGCCAGGGCATGGCGAGCGCGAAATGCACGGCATGCTGGCCGGTTCCGCTCCCGACTTCCAGCACATGCGTGCATCCGGCGAAGGCTGTGCGCAGCACTTCGAGGATCGGGCCCTTGTTACGTTCGCAGGGATCGGAGTGCGGCAGCATGCCCGTCATGTAAGCGCAAGCGTCCATGCGAGGGCAAGCAGTCCGAGAGCCGCGGCGCCCGCGGCCCATTGAATGCCATTCCGGCCGGGTGCCGGCATCGGCAGGCGTGCACAGATCGCGCCCATGCCGGCGCCGACGGCGAAGCCCACGAAG
>DATBSX010000285.1:0-5660 GCA_036559565.1 Steroidobacteraceae bacterium
CGGCGGTCGCGACCTGGTACAGGAGCGGCTGGAAGAGGTGGTGGTTCTGGCGATCGACCAGCGTGACGTCGACGGGAAGGCGCTTCAGGCCTTCGGCGACTGCCAGGCCCCCGAATCCGGCTCCGACGATGACGATTCTAGGTTTTGAGACGTAACTCATTGGCACCGCAAGTGTTTTTCTTTAGTATAGGCTTGGTGCGCCAGAGAGCGTAATCTGATTTGACGGTTCCGGGGGGTGCCATGCTGCGGATCGTCCTGCTGAATCCGAAAGGCGGCTCGGGCAAGTCCACCATCGCCACCGGCATCGCCGCGATGTACGCGGCGCGCGGTTACCGTCCCGTCCTCATGGATTTCGATCCCCAGGGATCGAGTTCACGCTGGCTCGAGAGGCGCTCGCCGCAGCAGCCCCCGATCCACGGGATTGCCGCTTACGCGCGCGCGCTCGGCGTGACCCGCAGCTTCCAGCTCCGCGTCCCGCATGGCACTGACCGCGTCATCGTGGATACGCCGGCCGCCATGCAGCCGCACCAGTTCAACGAGCATGTGCGCGATGCCGACGCGGTGCTGGTTCCGGTGATGCCCTCCGATGCCGACATCCACGCCTGCTCGCGCTGCATCGGCCACCTGCTCATCTCCGGCAAGATCAAGCGGCGCGAGAACCGCCTCGCCGTCATCGCGAACCGCGTCAAGCCGAACACGATCATCTTCCGCACGCTGATGCGCTTCCTCGATTCGATGCAGATCCCGGTCGTGACGACGCTGCGCGATTCGCAGTACTACGTCTACGCCGGCGAACAGGGGCTCGGCCTGCACGACATGAGCCCGGCCCGCGTGCACCCGGAGTTGCAGCAATGGGACGCGCTCTGGGCCTGGCTCGAGTCGCGCAAGGCATTCACGCAGCCGGCCGTGGCTGTCGGCCTCGACTAAGTTCCCTGTAGGCGGATGATCGGCATTCGCCAGCGCACAAGTTTCGGCGCACTTCTCGGCTTCAGCCTGTACGTCCTGGGCGCCTCCGCAGCGGCGGCGGGCTACATCGGGCGACCGATCGTAGACGTGCTCGCGGAGTTGCGCGGGCCAGGGCTCGACTTCATCTACAGTTCCGAGCTCCTGCCGCGCAGTCTCACCGCGAATGTCGAGCCGACGACGGAAAACCGCCTGCTGATCGCGCGCGAGATCCTCGCCGCCCGCGGTCTTTCGCTCGCCGTCGTGCGCCCGGGCCTTTTCGCCGTGACCTCGCATGGCGGCGCGACCCAGGATCGCATGGCGCATGGCCGGATCGTCAATGCGGCCGACGGCCGCGCGATTCCGAACGCTGCGGCGCGCCTGCTGCCAATCCAGGCCGTGGACTGGACGAATGAAGAGGGCCGCTTTGGGATCGGCCCGGTGCCCGAAGGCAGCTATACGCTGCGGGTCGAGGCGGACGGGTTCGCAGCGGCGGAACTCGAGGGCTTCCTCGTCGCGGCCGATGCCCCCGAGCCGGTCGTCCGGCTCACGCCCGCGACCGCGGAACTCGGCGAGATTGTCGTGGCCACGAGCCGCTACGCGCTCGACCGCTTCGGGAAGATGGGCGCGTTTCAGGTTGCGGGCGATGCGCTCGCCGCACAGCCGGCCCTGGGCGAGGATGCCATGCGAACACTCGGACGCCTGCCGGGCATGGCACAAGGCGGGCTCACCGCGCAGGCCAACATCCGCGGCAGCGAGACCGGGGAGCTGCTTACGCTCCTCGACGGATTTCCGCTGCGGGAAGCCTTTCACCTGCCGGCCTATCACGGCGTCTTCGGCATGCTCGACCCGGAGCTGATCGGCAAGGCCGAGGTCTACACCGGAGGCTTTCCGGTCCGCTACGGCAACCGCATGGGAGGCGTCTTCGACCTGCGCACGGTGGACGCTGATGCCGCGCCTCACACGGCGCTCGGGCTCTCCGTGTTCAATGCAATGGCCCGCAGCAGCGGCGTCCTCGAGGGCCCGGACCTTGACTGGCTCGCGATGGCGCGCATCGGCACGCTGAAGCCGTTCCTGCGCGCTTTCGCCGAGAATGCCGGCAGCCCGAGCTACAGCGACGTTTATGCGCGGGCACGCTACGGCACGCCAGACCGGCTGCGCCTGACGGCGAACTTCCTGTGGAGCCGCGACGAACTGGCGATCTCGCGCGACTCGCAGGGCGAGGAGGCAGACCTGGAGAGCCTGAACCGCTACCTGTGGCTGCGCGCGGATCACGACTTCGAGAACGGCATCGAGGCCTCGCTGTTCCTGGGTCACAGCGGCATCGATGGATTGCGCGAGGGCACCATCGACAATCCCGGCATCTCCACCGGCTCGGTCGCCGACCATCGCTCGTCCGAGTACCTGGATACGCGCGGCAACATTGCCTGGCAACTCAACGCGCGCAACTGGGTAGAGGGCGGCTTCGAGTGGACCCAGGAGGACGCGGTCTACCGCTATACATCGCAGGCAAGCTTCACGCAGCCGGTCGCCGAACTCTTCGCGCGTGATCCCGAATTCGCGCGTGGGATCGTGCTGACGCCGAGTCGCGAGCGCATGGCACTCTTTGTGGCGCACCGTTGGCAGATCCTGGAAAGCCTCGTGTCGGAGCTCGGCCTGCGCGGGCAGCGCACGATCACGAACGGAAGCACGACGGAAGACTGGCAACTCGATCCGCGCATCAACCTTCGCTGGCAGTTCAACCCGACGACCAGCGTGCGCGTGCATTGGGGAAGCTTCCTGCAGACCGACGAAGTCCACGAACTCAAGGTCGAGGACGGTCTCACGGCCTTCCCGGAGGCGCAGCGCTCGCAGCAGGCGATCATCGGCATCGACCACCGCCTGAGCAACGGGCTCGCGATCCGGCTCGAGGGTTTCCGCAAGCTGCAGTCGGACCCGCGGCCCCACTTCGAGAACTTGCTGGACCCGATGTCGCTCGTGCCGGAAATTGCGCCGGACCGCATTGAGGTCGCGCCGCTCGCGGCCGATGTGCGCGGTGCCGAGATTTCGGTCAACTCCGAAGGCCATGACCTCAGCTGGTGGCTGGGCCTCGCCTGGTCGGAAGCCTGGGACAGCCTCGGCGGGCATCGTGAACTGCGCAGCTGGGACCAGACCTGGGCCGCCACCGCGGGTGTCGACTGGATTCGCGGCAACTGGCGCTTGGGTGCCGTGGCGGGTTCCCATCGCGGCTGGCCGACGACGCGAATCGAGGATGACGCGCTCACGCCGCGCAATTCCGACCGCTTCCCGGTCCGCGCGACACTCGACCTCAGGGCCGAGTACCGCAAACCCCTCCGGGTCGGGAGCCTCGCCGCCACATTCGAGCTCACGAATGCGATCAACGTCGGAAACTCCTGTTGCCAGCGGCTGATCGCCGGGGACGACGGCGCGGGCGAGACGACCTTCACGACGAAGGAAAGCGACTGGCTGCCAATCGTGCCCTCCGTCGGCATACTCTGGGAATTCTGACGCAGTTCACACCCGCGATTGGTCGGCCGGGCGGCCACCGTCCAACCCGGCGTGACCCATCGCTTTCGCCCATTAGTCGCCCTTGGCGCGGCAAGCCTCCTGGTCGGCGCGCTGCTGCGCGTTGCGCTGTGGTGGCAGTACGGCATCGATGACGGGGTCACGGGGGTTCAGATGCCCTCGATCCTCGCGCGGGGCCTGTTGAACGACTTCGTCGTCACGCTATACGCGTTTGCTCCATTTGCGCTGTATCTCGCCATCATTCCGGAGCGCTGGCTCGACTCGCGCGCCAACCGCCTGCTGATCATGGCGGGCAGCTGGATCACGCTCTTCGCCATGGTTTTCCTGGCGGTCGCCGAGGACTACTTCTTCCAGGAATTCGACTCGCGCTTCAATCTCGTGGCTTTCGATTACCTCGCGTATCCGACCGAGGTCGCGGGCGATGTCTGGGCGGAGTACCCGGTTGTCCGCACGGTGCTCGCCGCCGCGCTCTTCGCCAGCGCCGGCATCTACGTGCTGCGGCGGTGGGCCCTCGACAGCAGCAGGTCGCGCTGATGAAGCGCTCGCTTCCCCTGGCCGCCTACCTGCTGGCGGTCATCCTCGCAATATTGTTCTGGTCGACGGATCTGCTGTCGACGGATTCCAATCGCGTCGCGAACGAACTCGCCCAGAACGGGCTGAGCAGCTTCGTGCGCGCCGCGCTGACGAATGAGATCGATTTCCGGGCCAACTACCGGAGCAACGATCCGAAGGACAACCTCGCGATCATCACGCGCGAGTTGGAACGCAACGGCGGCAGGTTCACGCGACTTGCTGAAGGCCGGCTCGATCGTGCGTTCCCTGGCCGCCCGGACGGTCTCGGCCAGCTGAACGTCGTGCTCGTCTCCAGCGAATCCTTCGGTGCGGAGTTCAGCCGGCTGTACGGATCCGAGCGCGACTTGACGCCGAACTTCGACGAATTCGCGCAGCAAGGCATCTGGTTCTCGCACGCCTATGCCTCCGGGACGCGGACGGTGCGCGGGCTCGAGGCCTTCATGAGCTCGATTCCGCCGATTCCGACCGTATCGATCCTGCGCCGGCCGGGTTTCAAAAACGTCGCGACCTGGGGCGCGGTCATGCGCTCGCTCGGCTACCAGACGAGCTTCCTCTACGGCGGCTACGGTTACTTCGATAACATGAACGCGTTCTTCGGCGGCAACGGCTTCGATGTGCAGGACCGCCGCTCGATCGACAAGGTGCGCTTCGAAAATATCTGGGGCGTCGCCGACGAGGACCTGTTCGACCACTCGCTCGACTACTTCGACCGCCTGCATGCGTCGGGCAAGCCGTTCTTCTCGGTCATCATGACGACGTCGAACCACAAGCCGTTCACGTTTCGCAAGGGCCTGGAAGCCCAGGGCATCCCGCCTGAGGGCGGCGGCCGGGCTGCGGGCGTCCACTACGCCGACTTTGCGCTCGGCAAGTTCCTGCGCGATGCGCGGGAGCATCCCTGGTTCGACGACACGGTATTTGTCGTCGCGGCCGACCATGGCGCCCGGGTCTACGGGGCGGAAGAGATTCCGCTCAAGACCTACGAGATCCCGGTCATGATCTATTCGCCGAAGCACCTCGCGCCTCAGCGGGTGGATGCGCTTACAACACAGATCGACATCGCACCGACTGTGCTCGGTTTGCTCGGCCTTCCGTACGAGGCTCCGTTTTTCGGCCAGGACGCGCTGAACACGCCCGCAGACCGCCGGCTCGCGTTCTTCAATCACAACCACGACGTCGCGATCTACCGCGACGGCAATCTGGTCGTCTTCGGCCTCGGCAAGACCGTAAATACATTCAGCTACGACTCGGGCAACGATCGGTACGCGCCGGCGCCGCGTGACCCGGAGCTGGAGCGGCTCGGGGTCGCTTATTACCAGACCGCGTATGAACTCTTCGAGGGTGGCCGCTACCTGCCGTCCGCGGACGCCGGCCAGGCAGCAGTCGCTGGCGGGTCGAAATGAACGTGGGCGCCGTTTGCAGTGCGCGTGCGGCGTCGATGCTTCTTCTTGCGTCGTGCCTCATCGTCGCTGCCGGACCGGCCGACGCCGCGGAGCTTGAGCCCATCAAGGGCGCCGCGGGCCCCTGCCCCAGCATCGCGGAGCTCGAAGCTCAGGGATACCGGATCGGGGCGATCGACGTGAATGTCCTGCCGATCTTCGATGACGACCCGGAAGGCAAGC
>DATBSX010000286.1:0-2566 GCA_036559565.1 Steroidobacteraceae bacterium
CGCGGACGAGCGACCGGCCTGCGACCGCAACATCCACGGCGCGGCAGCCGAGCCGCGGCCGATGTGCTGCGCTCAGGGTTGCAGCCGTTCGTGGTGCCATGGCTCGGCCTGGAAGCGGCCGTCGCCGACCGGCGCGATCACCCGCGTCCAGCGCGCGCGGTCATGCAACCGGTGTTCGCCTTCGCACCAGAGCTCAACGACCGCGGCCCAGAGGCGATAACCGCCCCAGTTCGCAGGCCGCGGCAGACGCAGGCCCGGCTCCTGGTCGTCATCCGGTGCGGCCAGCGGATCGGGCGTGCCGAACTGCTCGGCGGTCCTGCGCAGGCGCTCGACCAGTTGCTGGCGCGAGGCGACGGGCGCGCTCTGCTGGCTCGCGATCGCGGCCAGGCGGCTGCGCCAGGGACGGCTCGCAAAGTAATCGTCGCTCTCGCTCGCGAGCGCGTGCACCACGGGACCCTCGACGCGCAATTGGCGGCCGAGCGCATCCCAGAGGAACACGACCGCGGCCCAGGGATGCGCCGCCAGCTCCTGTCCCTTGCGCGATTCATAGTTGGTGTAGAAAACGAGGTAACCCGGGTCCGCGACGATTTCCTTGCACAGCACGATGCGTGCCGAGGCTCGGCCGTCAATGCCCGTGGTCGCGAGCGTCATCGCATTCGGGTTCCGCTGCACCTGCTCGTCGAACGCCTGGCGGAACCAGGTGGCTGCGAGCGGCATCGGATCGGCCGGCAAGGGGTCCGGCAGGGTCTGGAATCGCGCGTGCATGGGTGGAATGTTAAACCGACCGCCGGTTAAGCGGCGATTCAGCTTGCCGGGACGACACTCCTCCCACGCACCTCGTGGAGGAGAGCCCACATGTTGAAGCAAACCCTGATGTCTGCGTCGCTTGCCCTGCTGCTGGCAGGTCCCGCGTCTGCGGCGGACATGACCCGGCGGCCGACCTACCTGCCGAAGCCCGTTCCGGCCCCGCAGAACCCAAGGAGTCCCCGCGACGACTCCGATCGTGACCACGGGCATGACCGGGGTCACGACTGGGATCGCGACCGCGACGGCGACCACGATCGCGGCCATGGTGACGACCGCGGCGACTGGCGTGACCACGACGGTGGCCGTGATCACGACTGGCGCCGGGACGACCACTGGCGCCGTCACGGCTGGAACTATGACGGCTGGCGAAACGACGGCTGGCGCTACTACCGCGGCAACGACAATCGCCACTGGCGCTACCTGCCGCCCTACCGCTACAGCCTGGATTTCGGCTATCGCTCCGGCTACGAACTCGCCTGGCGCGACTGGCAGAACTACGGGCGCTACAACCGCAATTGGCGGCGCCAGGGGTTCTACGGGTTCGGCGTCGGCTACACCTACCGCTCCGGCTACGACGCCGGCTGGCGAGACGCCGCCAATTACTACGGCCGCGGCTATCGCCCGGACTACTGGGCCTTCGACCCGCAGGGCGGCTGGTACTTCGGTTTTCGCATCGAGGGCTGACGCGTCGATCACCGGCCCGCTTGCGCGAATGCAGGCGGGCCGGTACACAGGGCAGGGTCCCCTGATGGAAAACCCCGAATGGATCTTGCCGCGCTCCGTGAGCAACTGACGAAACTCGACCGCGACTTGCTCACGCTCATCGCGGAGCGCCAGCGCCTGTCCGAGGAGGTGGCGCGCGCGAAACGCGCGACCGGCCTCCCGACGCGCGATTTCCAGCGCGAGCGCGACGTGCTCATGAACGCGCGCAATGCCGCCGAGAACCTCGGGCTGTCCCCGTCGCTCGCCGATAACCTGCTGCGGCTGCTGATACGAAGCTCCCTCGCTACGCAGGAGCAGGCGCAGGTCGTGGCGCAGGGGCAGGGCGCGGGCCGGCGCGCGCTCGTGATCGGCGGGCGCGGCAAGATGGGCCGCTGGTTCGTCGAGTTTCTCGACTCGCAGGGATTTGAAGTCGAGGTCGCGGACCCGGCGGGCCCGCTCGGGACGCGCGCGCATCGCGTCGACTGGCAGTCCGACGAGCTCTCGCACGAGGTGATCGTCGTCGCGACGCCGCTCGGCATCACGGCCTCGATCCTCGAGCAGCTTGCGCGCCACCGGCCGCCGGGACTCGTGTTCGACATCGGCTCGCTGAAGACGCCGCTGCGCCAGGGCCTGGAGGCGCTGCATCAGGCCGGCGTGCGGGTCAGCTCGCTGCATCCGATGTTCGGGCCCGACACGGACCTGCTCTCGGGGCGTCACATCATCCACGTGGACGTCGGCCGGCCGGACGCGGTGGCCGATGCGCAGAGCCTCTTCGCCTCGACGATGGTCGAGCAGGTCGTCACGACGCTCGACGACCACGACCGGCTGATCGCCTACGTGCTCGGCCTTTCGCACGCCATCAACATCGCATTCTTCACGGCGCTCGCCGAGAGCGGCGAGGCCGCGCCGCGCCTCGCGCGGCTGTCCAGCACGACCTTTGACGCGCAGCTTGCGGTCGCCTCATTGGTGGCGGGCGAGAGCCCGGCCCTCTACTTCGAGATCCAGGCCCTCAACCAGTACGGCGGCGACTCGCTGACGGCGCTGGTTGAGGCCGTGA
>DATBSX010000287.1:0-6377 GCA_036559565.1 Steroidobacteraceae bacterium
CCGCATGAGGGCGCCGATCACCGCGCGCGGTGCGGAGAAGCTGCGCGTGGAACTTCGAAAGCTGAAAAGCGAGGACCGGCCGGCGATCATCCGCGCGATCGCGGAAGCGCGCTCGCATGGCGACCTTTCCGAGAATGCCGAGTACCATGCGGCGCGCGAGCAGCAGGGCTTTGTCGAGGGCCGCATCAAGGAGATTGAGCAGCGGCTCGCGGATGCGCAGGTCATCGACCCGGCCTCGCTCACGGACACTGGCAAGGTCGTGTTCGGCGCGACTGTCGAACTCGCGCCGGAGGATGGTGGGCCGCAGGTGCGCTACCAGATCGTTGGCGACGACGAGGCGGACATCAAGAGCGGTCTCTTGTCCATCAACTCGCCGATTGCGCGGGCACTGATAGGCCGTTCGCCGGGGGATGAGGTCGAGGTGGCAGCGCCGGGCGGCGCACGCCGCTTCGAGGTGCTCGCCGTACGCCTCGTATGACTCAAGAGTCCGGCAGAAGTATCTTCTGTAACATGCTGTTTTTCTTGTAAAACAGTCCCACGTTTCCGATTCGAAAAACGAATTCCGACCCGGTGAGGCGCGCCAGCTCAACAAAGGTAGCGTCGCGGTCCTCGCGGCTGCCGACGCGGGCACGCAACTTCACGAGCTCGTGGTGATCGAGGGCGAGGCGAAGTTCTTCGGCGACCCCAGGCGTGAGGCCGTGCCTGCCGACGAGCACGATCGGGTGCAGCTCGTGACCGAGTCGCCGGAGGTGTTTTTTCTGCCGCTCGCTGAGCGCCATCGTCGCATTATAGGGTCCTGATCCCGGAGGAGCGGATGGCACGGCGCAGCAAGTCGAGCGGTCGCTGGCTCGAGGAACACTTTTCGGACCCGTTTGTGCAGCGTGCCAAGGACGCGGGATTGCGCTCGCGCGCGGCGTTCAAGCTCGAGGAGATCGACGCCGCCGAGAAGCTGATTTTCCCGGGCGCCGTGGTCGTCGACCTCGGTGCGGCGCCCGGCGGCTGGAGCCAGTACGCGGCGCGGCGGCTCGCCGGCAACGGCACGGTGTTCGCGCTCGACCTGCTGGCGATGGACGCGATTCCCGGCGTCATCTTCCAGCAGGGCGATTTCCGCGAGCAGGCGGCGCTCGATACGCTTCTCGCGGAGCTGGGCGGCCGACGCGTCGACCTTGTGTTGTCCGACATGGCCCCCAACATGAGTGGGGTGGACGTGGTGGACCAGGCCCGCGCGGCCGACCTTGAGGCGCTTGCGCTCGATTTCGCGCGACAGGTGCTGCGTCCCGGCGGCGTGCTGGTCATGAAGGTGTTCCAGGGCGCCGGATTCCAGCAGCTTCTGGCCGAGGCCCGCCGTGCGTTCGAAGGGGTCCGCATGCGCAAGCCCAAGGCGTCGAGGCAGCGCAGTTCCGAGACGTACTTGGTGGCCAGGGGGCTGCGTCCGGTGTAAGGTGAAACTTGCGCGTAAGCGCCGCGGTCCAAGCCCTTGACCGGCCGGCGATTGTTGCGCAACGAGGAGCCCGAAGCTTGAACGATCTGACCAGAAATATCGTCCTGTGGGTTGTCATTGCGATCGTCCTGCTCGCGGTGTTCTCCAACTTTGGCCAGCGCGCGGCGACGCCCGACAAGCTGGTCTACTCCCAGTTCCTGACCGAGGTGCGCAGCGGCGGCATCCGTACGGCGACCTTCAAGGGCGACATGATCGTCGGCGAGCGCGCGAGCGGCGGGCCGTACGTCACGCACAATCCAGAGACCAGCAACACCGAGCTGATCGGGCTGCTCGACAAGCAGCACGTGACCTTCGACGCGGAGCCGCCGGAGCGCCAGGGCTTCCTTCTGCAGCTCTTCATCTCCTCGTTCCCGATCCTGCTGCTGATCGGCGTGTGGATTTACTTCATGCGCCAGATGCAGGGCGGCGCGGGCGGGCGGGGCGCGATGTCCTTCGGCAAGAGCCGCGCGCGGCTGCTGTCCGAGGACCAGGTCAACGTGACGTTTGCCGATGTCGCGGGCATCGAGGAGGCGAAAGACGAGGTCGCGGAGATCGTCGACTTCCTGAAGGACCCGGCGAAGTTCCAGAAGCTCGGCGGCAAGATCCCGAAGGGCGTGCTGATGGTCGGCAGCCCCGGCACCGGCAAGACGCTGCTGGCGCGCGCGATCGCGGGCGAGGCGAAGGTCCCGTTTTTCACGATCTCGGGCTCTGACTTCGTCGAGATGTTCGTCGGCGTCGGCGCCTCCCGCGTGCGCGACATGTTCGAGCAGGCGAAGAAACACGCGCCCTGCATCGTCTTCATCGACGAGATCGACGCCGTCGGCCGCCACCGCGGCGCAGGCCTCGGCGGCGGCCACGACGAGCGCGAACAGACCCTCAACCAGTTGCTGGTCGAGATGGATGGCTTCGAAGGCAATGAGGGCGTCATCGTCATCGCGGCGACCAACCGCCCGGACGTGCTCGACCCGGCCCTGTTGCGCCCGGGCCGCTTCGACCGCCAGGTCGTCGTGCCGCTGCCCGACGTACGTGGCCGTGAGCAGATCCTCAAGGTCCACATGCGCAAGGTCCCGATCTCCGACGACGTCAAGCCCACGCTGATCGCGCGCGGCACGCCGGGATTCTCGGGCGCCGACCTGATGAATCTCGTCAACGAGGCAGCGCTATTTGCCGCGCGCGGCAACAAGCGGCTCGTGACGATGGAAGAGTTCGAGCGCGCGAAGGACAAGATCATGATGGGCGCCGAGCGGCGCTCGATGGTCATGAGCGACCAGGAAAGGCTCAACACGGCATATCACGAGGCTGGCCACGCGATCGTGGGCATGAGCCTTCCCGAGCACGACCCCGTTTACAAGGTGACGATCATCCCGCGCGGCCGCGCGCTCGGCGTCACGATGTTCCTCCCGGAAGAGGACCGCTACAGCTACAGCAAGCGGCGCATCGAAGGACAGATAACGAGCCTCTTCGGCGGGCGCATTGCCGAAGAGCTCCGCTTCGGCCCCGACGCGGTCACGACCGGCGCCTCGAACGACATCGAGCGCGCAACCAACCTCGCGCGCAACATGGTCACCAAGTGGGGACTGTCCGATCGACTCGGGCCGCTTTCCTACATGGAAGATGCGGGCGAGGTTTTCCTCGGCCGCCAGGTGACTCAGCACAAGCAGGTCTCCGACGTGACGGCGCACGTGATCGACGAGGAGATCCGCCGCGTGATCGACACGGCCTTCGGCAATGCGCGCAAGATCCTCACCGACAACCGCGAAAAGCTCGACGTGATGGCCGCGGCGCTCATGAAGTACGAGACGATCGATGAAGAGCAGCTCAAGGACATCATGGCGGGCCGCGTGCCGCGGGCGCCGAAGGACTGGGAGGAGTCGGGCACCTCATCGACCGGGCAGGGCGCTGCGAAGCCCGAACCCGTGATCGGCCCGCCTGCCAGCCAGACCTGAGCGGCTCGCAGCCGCTCTTCCCGAAGGAAACCTCTGCAGCTGCCGGTCTGCTCTCATGCGCTTCCAGTGCGGCCGCTTCCTGCTCGATCTCGACCGACCGGTCGTCATGGGCATCATCAATGTCACGCCGGATTCCTTCTCCGATGGCGGGCAATTCCTCGAGTTGGCGGCAGCGGTTGCACGAGCCCATGAACTCGTTGCAGAGGGTGCGGCCATCGTGGACGTGGGCGGAGAGTCCACGCGCCCAGGTGCGCTGCCTGTGGATGAAAAGGAGGAACTGCGGCGCGTGATTCCGCTCATCGAGCGCCTTGCGAGCTCGCTCGCCGTTCCGGTGTCCGTCGACACGCGCAAGCCTGCCGTGATGCGCCGAGCGATCGCGGCCGGTGCATCGCTGGTGAACGACGTGTCGGCGCTGGCGGCGCCCGGCGCGCTCGCAGCCGTCGCTGAAAGCAGCGCCGCGGCTTGCCTGATGCACATGCAGGGAGAGCCCCGGACAATGCAGGACGCGCCGCATTACGACGATGTCGTCGGTGAAGTGCGCGCCTTCCTGAGGGAGCGCGCCGCGGCCTGCGAGCGCGCGGGCATTCCACGCTCGCGCCTCCTGGTCGATCCGGGATTCGGCTTCGGCAAGTCCCTCGAGCACAATCTCGCGCTCCTGCGCGGGCTGTCGCAGCTCGCATCCGACGGGCTGCCGGTGCTCGCCGGCCTCTCGCGCAAGCGCATGATCTCTGCGCTTACGGGCCGCGCCGACGGCGACCGACTCGCCGGAAGCCTGGCAGCGGCGGTCATCGCGTCCCTGAACGGCGCGAGCATCATCCGGGCCCACGACGTGCGTGAAACGGTCGACGCGCTCAGGGTCGTGGCGAAGGCCCGGGCATTGCGGGACAATCCCGCCTGAACATGCGGTACTTCGGAACAGATGGCGTTCGCGGGCGCGTTGGGACCCACCCGATGACGGTCGAATTCGCCTTGAGGCTCGCGGGTGCGGCGGGACGCGTGCTCGCGCCCGGCGGCGGCCGCGTGCTGGTCGGCAAGGACACGCGCCTGTCCGGCTACATGTTCGAGGCAGCGCTCGAGGCGGGTTTCGTGGCCGCCGGCGTCGACGTGCTGCTGGCCGGGCCGTTGCCCACGCCGGGCATCGCCTACCTCGTGCAGCGCCTCGGCTGCGACTTCGGCGCCGTCATCAGCGCCTCGCACAACCGCTTCGACGACAACGGCATCAAGTTCTTCGACCGCGAGGGCGGCAAGCTCGCCGACGAGCTGGAGGAGGCGATCGAGTCGCACCTCGATGAACCGGCGCCGACCCTCGAGTCCGCGAAGCTCGGGCGCGCGACGCGCGTCGACCGCGAACGGGCGCTGTACCAGACCTTCTGTGCCTCGACTTTGCCGAGCGGCATGCGCCTCGACGGGCTCAAGCTCGTCATCGACTGCGCGAACGGTGCCGCCTACAAGGTCGCGCCGCGCGCGCTCACGGAGCTCGGCGCCGAGATCATCCCGATCGGTTGCTCCCCAAATGGCCGCAATATCAACGACGGCTGCGGCTCGACGGAACCGGGCTTGCTGAAGCTGACGGTCGCCGGCGTGCGGGCCGACGCCGGCATTGCGCTCGACGGGGACGGCGACCGCCTCGTGATGGTGGACCACCTCGGCCGCACCGTGGACGGCGACCAGCTCCTTTACGTCTTGACCAAGGCAAGGCTTGCCGCGGGCGACCTCAAGGGCCCCGTCGTCGGCACCGTCATGAGCAATCTCGGGCTCGAACTGGCGCTGAAGAAGCTCGGCGTCCCGTTCATGCGTGCGGCCGTGGGCGACCGCAATGTCCTGCAGATGCTGAGGGCAAATGGAGGCGTGCTGGGCGGCGAGGCCTCGGGGCACCTCCTGGTCCTCGACAAGGCGACGACTGGCGACGGCCTGGTCGTCGCGCTGCAGGTTCTCGCCGTCATGAAGGCGACGGGCAAGTCGCTCGCCGAGCTCGCCACGGGCATGCAGCGCTTTCCGCAGCAGCTCATCAATGTCCGCGTCGCGAAGCGCTTTGACGCCGCGCGCGAACCCGAGGTCGCTGCCGCAATCGCGCGGGTCGAACAGTCGCTCGGCGAGCGCGGGCGCGTCGTTCTCCGTGCTTCCGGCACCGAGCCCCTCATCCGCGTGATGGTGGAAGGAGAGGATGCGCAGGCGGTCGGGCGCCACGCGGAATATCTCGCTACTGCCGTCCGCGCCGCCGCGCCCGCCGCATGAATCCGGAACTGCGCAAGCCGCTCGTTGCCGGCAACTGGAAGATGCACGGCAGTCGCGCCGAAGCGGCACGCCTCGTGGGCGAGCTGATCACGCGAGGCGCCGGCAATGGCTCCTGCGAGGTCGTCCTCTGCCCGCCGTTCGTTTACCTTGCCGAGGTTGCCGGCCAGCTTGCGGGCAGCCGCATGAGCCTTGGGGGCCAGGATGTCTGCGCCGAAGAGGCGGGGGCGCACACGGGCGAGGTCTCGGCGTCGATGCTCGTGGACGTCGGCTGCCGGTATGCGATCGTCGGCCATTCCGAACGCCGTGCGATTTACGGCGAGAGTGACGAGCTCGTTGCGCGCAAGTTCGTGGCGGCCGGCAAGCACGCGCTGGTGCCGATCCTATGCGTCGGCGAGTCGCTCGAGGAACGCGAACGCGATGCAACGCGTTCGGTGGTACTGCGCCAGCTCGACGCGGCGCTTGCCGCTGCCGGTGCGGCCGCCTTTGCGCGCGCGATCGTCGCCTACGAGCCGGTCTGGGCCATTGGCACGGGGCGTACGGCGACGCCAGACCAGGCCCAGGATGTGCACGCGATGATCCGCGGCCGGATTGCCGAAAAAGATGCTACCATTGGCGCTTCCCTTCGGGTCCTGTACGGGGGCAGCGTCAAGGCGGCGAATGCCGCGGAGCTGTTCGCGATGCCCGATGTGGACGGCGGATTGATCGGCGGCGCATCG
>DATBSX010000288.1:0-11661 GCA_036559565.1 Steroidobacteraceae bacterium
GTCGCGCCCGAGGAATGGCAGCGCGAGCAGTACTGCGTCAGCACCGGGTAGACGGTCGAGCCGAAGAGCGCCGAGCTCGCCGGGAACGACTTGCTCGCGCCCACGTCCTTGATCGGCGGCGGCTGCAGCGGCGCGCCGCGGGTGCCGCCCATCGTCTGGCCGGCCCAGTTGCGGATCCACACGGTGAGCTGGTCGGCGCAGGCGGAATCCGCCGCAAGCCAGCAGTTGTGGCCGCCCCCGACCTTCTCGACCATGTGCGAGGCCGACGGGTTGCTGAGGTCGACGACGCCGTTGGCGGCTTCGTAGGCGAGGTTGATGTCGTCGCTGCGCACGAAGCTCGGCACCTGGCCGCCGGTGCCGTGGCACTGGCCGCAGCGGTTCGACGCCTGGATGTTGTCCCACAGGTTGAGCTTGAAGGCCTGCACGTCCTGGCTCGCCGGCGGCGGGCCGGTATAGCCGGCGGCCGGCGGCGGAGTCGTCGGCGGATTCTCCGTGGTCGAGGCGCCGCCGCCGCAGGCCGCGAGGGCGAGCATGGCGAGCACCGGCGACAAGGCGGTGAGGAAGCGCATACGGAAGCTGACGCTGCGGTTCATCGCCTGTCCCTCAATTGCCCATGCAGTACGTGGCGGCATCGGCAAAAGCCTGCTTCAGCCGGTAGCCGCTCGAGCGGAACGAGCTCGCCATCGTGGTGATCTCGCTGCGGTCGGCCGCGTCCTGCGGCGCGCGCAGGCAGACGGTGTGGAACACCTTCTCGACCTGGCAGGTCGCAAAGGCATCGCTCGCGCCGAATTCCTGGCCGAGCGACTTCGCGCCGTTGCCGGAGCCCGGCATCGCCGGATCCCAACCGAGCAGCGCGTTGTGGCCCTTGCGCCAGCGGTTCTCCCAGGCGTCGTCGGGCGTGCGGAACCCGAACGCGAAGGTCGTGTCGTTGTGGAAGTACTTTTCCTGGACGCTGCCGCCGGTGTAGGCCATCCGGCCCTGCGCGTCGTCGAAGGTGTAGTACGCGAAGGCCTGCGCCATCGGGTCCATGCCCGAGTGGCAGCCTACGCAGTTGTTGAGGAACAGGCGCGCGTCGCCGCCAGGGCTGCGGCTCACGTCCTGTCGGATGCGGTCCGGCGGACGCGACGTGTCCTGGACCTCTTCCATGTCGCGGCACATGTAGTTCAGCAGCGTGAATCGGAACATCGCGCGGTTGGTGCCGGCGATGAAGAACGACTGCGCCGCGGCGCGCGAGGTGATGACGCCCGCGGTCGCGGCAGGCGGCGTGCCGTACACGCCCGACTGCGTCGTGCGCTGCAGGCCGGTCAGCAAGTTGACGCCGCGCGTCTCCATCGCGGCGTAGTGGTCGTTGTTCGACGCCGACACGGCGGGCAGCCCGAGCCCCGAGCTGCCGACGTACAGGATGTCGCCCGACAGCACCTGGTCGAACGGCACGTCGTCGCGGACCATGCCGATCACGGTCGCGGTGTAGTCGTTGAGCGGGGCGAATACCGTCTGCTCGCGGTTGGTCCACGGCGTGACGAGGTTCTTGAGGGTGACGGAGTAGAACGCGGGATTGTCCATCGCGATCATCGCCGCCTGGTCGGTGCGGCCCGCACTGATCTCGGCGGCCATCTGGTCGAGGACGGCGGCGGACGGCGGCACGCCCGCGATGCGGTCGTGAATCCGCTTCGCCTGCTCGCGCGGTCCTGCGCTCGCAAGCGTTGCGAATGCGGCGAGCGCCACGAGAGCGGTGACGCGCTTCACGAACGAACCTGCATTTTCTGGCGACCAGGGCATTTCCGTGCTCCACTCGCTCGCGGCATTACGAAACTGCGGGCGACTATATCGGCGGGTCTGAGGGCGAGTAATGTCTCTGAACCGCGACATTCACCCGCGACTCAGGTCAAGGTAGGCTGAATCCATGACGACTGGCCAAACGCGCAAATGCTTGTATTCATGGGACCCCAGAAGGGTTCCGCCGTCCGTGACGCAGTCGTTCGCCTGCATTCTGTCGTGAAGGAAACGTCGCCGGGACTGGAGTGAATTGAGATGCCTGTCACGAATACGAGAACGTGGATCACGCCGATTGCGGCGGCACTGCTCGCCGCATGTGCCACCGGGCACGACGGCGACATCAATGTCGGCGGCGGCCAGTCGCCCGATCCCGTCGTGCTCGACATCCCGGTCGCCTATATCCGCGGCCCGCTGCCCGAGGACCTGACGGACCTCGACGACCTCGACGTGCGCGAGCTCGAGACCTTCGAAGCGGGCGCGGACGTGTGGCTGCGCGATCGCGCCGCGCCGGACGTGCCCGAGCACAACATCACGGAGCGCGTCACGAACGGTGAATGGGACGTCCGCGACATCGACGCGTCCTATGACGGCAACAAGCTCATCTTCTCCATGCGCATGCCGCTGATCCAGGGCGCCGACGACGACGAGCAGCCGAAGTGGGCGATCTGGGAATACGACCGCACGACCGACGACCTGCATCGCGTGATCCCGTCCGACATCGTCGCGGACGAAGGACACGACGTCGCGCCGCATTTCCTGCCGGACGGCCGCATCGTCTTCTCGTCCACGCGCCAGCGCACCTCGAAAGCCGTGCTGATCGACGAGGGCAAGCCCCAGTTCTCGGCCCAGGACGAAGACCAGAACGAGCACGCCTTCAACCTGCACGTCATGAATGCGGACGGCAGCGGCATCCGACAGATCTCGTTCAACCAGAGCCACGATCTCGACCCCGAAGTCCTCGACGACGGGCGCATCGTGTTCAGCCGCTGGGAGAACGCGAGCGGCAGCTCCATACATTTGTATACGGTGAACCCGGACGGCAGCGACCTGCAGCTCCTGTACGGCGCGAACAGCCACCTGACCGGCACCGGCGGAGCCGTGCCCGGTCCCGCAGGTCCCGGCACGACCGAGGTGCAGTTCCTGCAGCCGCGCCCGATGGAGGACGGCCGGGTGCTCGCGCTCCTGAAGCCGTTCCAGGGATCCGACCAGGGCGGCGACCCGGTTGCGATCGACACGAATGACTTCGTCGAGAACGGCCAGGCCGACCTCGACAACCCCGCGCTCCAGGGCCCGGCGCAAGTGCGCCTGTCCGTCAACGACGTGCGAACCGATCCGGGCCTCTCCCCGGGCGGACGCTACTCCTCGGTCTTCCCGCTGCGCGACGGCACCGGCCGCCTGCTGACGACCTGGACCCTGTGCCGGCTCAACGACACCACCGGCCGCACGCTGCCCTGCACGCCGGCGAACCTCGCGGATGCGACCCTGACTCCCGCACCTCCTTTATATGGTGTATGGCTTTTCGACCCGCGCGACGGAACCCAGCGGCCGGTGCTGACGCCGACCGAGGGCATCCGATACACGGAAGTCGTGTCGCTTGCCCCGCGCACCCCCCTGCCCGCCGTGATCATCGACGCCGTGCCGGGCGTCGACTACGACCCGATCCTCGCGACCGAGAACGTCGGCATCATCGATATCAGCAGCGTCTATGACCTCGATGGAGCCGACGTCGCGCCGGGCGGCTATGCCTCGCTGATCGACCCGGTGCAGACGACCGCGGCCGAGCGCCCGGCGCGATTCGTCCGCATCGAGAAGGCGGTCGGCATACCTGACGACGAAGTGCGCGACTTCCGCGGCACGGCGTTCGGCGCCGCGGGCGGCCTCGGCATGCGCGAAATCCTCGGCTATGCGCCGGTCGAGCCGGATGGCTCGGTGCGCATCAAGGTGCCGGCCGGAGTGCCGTTCGCCATCGGCGTGCTCGATGCGAACGGGCGGCGCCTCAGCCCGCGTCACCTCAACTGGCTGCAGGTGCGCGCGGGCGAAGTGCTCACCTGCAATGGCTGCCACATTCCGGCGGGCGCGCAGCCCGGCGGCCTGCCGGCGGTGTCGCACGGCCGGAGAAACCTCTTCGTCGCCGTCAATTCCGGCGCGACGACGACGGGACAGCCGTTCCCGAACTCGAACCCCGCGATCTTCGCGAACCAGGGCGAGACGATGGCCGAAGCGCGCGCGCGCGTCTCCTGCCAGACGGATTGCGCTGCGCTGAAGCCCTCCGTGGACGTGCTCTACGATGACGTGTGGACCGACCCGATCGCCGCAGGCCGCGCGCCCGATGCGCCGTTCGCGTATCGCTACGCCGAACTCACGACGCCGGCGCCGACCTCCGCGACTTGCCAGTCGGACTGGACCGCGCTCTGCCGCATCACGATCCACTACCCGAACCACATCCACCCGATCTGGTCGGTGCCGCGGCAGGTGCTCGATGCGATGGGCAACGTCATCGCGGACAACACCTGCACGTCCTGCCACAGCCCGGTGGATGCCGCCGGCGCCGTGCGCGTTCCCGCGGCGCAGCTCGACCTCTCCGGCGGCCCGTCGCCCGACGAGGCCGATCACCTGGTGTCGTACCGCGAACTCCTGTTCACGGATAACGCGCAGGAAGTTAACATGGGCGCGCTGCAGGACATCCTGGTGCCGGGTCCGCCGGATCCGGTGACCGGGCAGCCGACGCAGGTTGCGGTGCCGGTGAATCCCTCGATGAGCGCGGCTGGCGCGAGGGCCTCGACGGCATTCTTCAGCCGCTTCGACGTGGGCGGAACGCACGCGGGCTGGCTGACGCCGGGCGAACTGCGGCTGATCGCCGAGTGGCTGGACATCGGTGGGCAGTATTACAACGACCCCTTCATGGCACCGGTTAACTAAGGCGATGGCGCGGCTCGCGGCCTGCGGGCTGCTGATCTTTCTGGCGACGATGGGCGTGGCCGGAGCCGAAGGGCTCTCGGTCACCGTCGCCGATCCCTACCTCGAGCTGCGCACCGGCCCCGGCCGCGGCTTTCCGGTGTTCCACGTCGTCGAGCGCGGCGAGTCGGTCAAGGTCGAGACGCGGCGCACCGACTGGTTCCAGGTGGTGGACGCGGGCGGCCACGAGGGCTGGGTGCACAAGAGCCAGATGGCGGAGACGCTTGTCCCGGCGGGCGTGAAGCTGGAGATCGACGATCCCGGGCGCGAGGACTTCGGCACGCACCGGCGCGAGGTCGGCCTTCTCGTCGGCGACTATGGCGGCGCCAACGTCATCACGGTGTACGGCTCCTACGCATTCAACGAACACCTCGCCGGCGAGGTCGCGCTCTCGCACCTGCTCGGCAACTTCTCGGACGGCCAGTACGCGACGATCGGCGTGACGCACGTCCCAATGCCGGAATGGCGCATCCAGCCATTCCTCTCGATCGGCACCGGCGTCATCAAGGTCCAGCCCAAGGGCACGCTCACGGGAACGCAGGAACGCACCGACCAGGTCGCTTACGCCGGCATTGGCGTGCGCGCCTACATCGCGCGCCGCTTCATCGTGCGCGGCGAGTACAAGGAATACGTGGTCTTCACCGACCGCGACGAGAACGAGGAAGACATCGAATGGAAAATCGGATTCGCATTCTTCTTTTGAGCGCGGTCGTGCTCATGGCCGGCTGCTCGCACATGCCGTGGCGAAAGGACGCGCCCGAGCCCCCGCCACCGCCGGAAGTCGGGCAGGCGCCGGTCGTCATCGAGCCGCAGGTGGAGCGGCGCGAGGTCAAGCCCCCGAAGATCGACACCGAGAACTGGGAAGCCGGCATCTATGTCGGATCGCTCTCGGTCGAGGATTTCGAGGTCAACCCGGTCTTCGGCGCACGGATCGCCTACCACATCAGCGAGGACTTCTTTGCCGAGGCGATCGCGGGCACAAGCGACGCCGGCCTCTCAAGTTTCGAGCGGCTTTCGGGCGGGGCGCCCTTATTGACGGACAGTGAGAGGCAATTCACTTATTACAGCCTCGGTTTCGGCTGGAATGCGCTACCGGGCGAGATATTCCTCGGCGGCAAGCACGCGTACAACAGCGCGCTTTACCTGACGCTCGGCGCGGGCGGCACGCGGTTTGCCGGCGACGACCACTTCACGCTCACGGCAGGAGCCGGCGTGCGGGTGCTGCTCAAGGACTGGCTCGCGGTGCACCTCGACATGCGCGACCACGTGATGGAGATTGACGTGCTGGGCTCGAACAAGACGAGCCACAACTACGAAGCATCGCTGGGCGTCACGGCGTTCTTCTGAGGAGGCCACTTGAAGACGATCCTCCGGTTTCCCCTTGCGGCACTCGTTGCCGTGCTCGTCGCCGTGGCTTGGCCGGCCGCGGCCACCGACGGTTCGCCGCCTGCGCCCGCATTCACGCTCACGAGCCGGGCAGGCAAGCCGGTCTCGCTCGCGGACCTCAAGGGCCAGGTCGTGATGATCAACTTCTGGGCGAGCTGGTGCGGCCCCTGCCGCCAGGAATTCCCGGCGCTCGACGAGATGTACAGGAAGTACAAGCCGATGGGCTTCGAGATGGTCGGCATCAACGTCGAGAGCGAGAAGTCCGACGCCGAGAAATTCCTCGGGGCGACGCCGGTCAGCTTCCCGATCCTGTTCGACCCTGACAACAAGGTGAGCGGCACCTACGGCGTCAGCGCCATGCCGACCACGTTCCTCGTCGACCGCCAGGGCCGGCTGCGCTGGCAGCACCGCGCCTACAAGGCGGGCGACGAGGCGCTGTACATCGAGCAGATCCGCGCGATGCTCCGGGAAAAGTCGTGAAGCCCGCGCGCCTTGCGCTTGCCGCCCTGTTTCTCCTCGCCGCGAGCGGCTGCTCGCGCCTCGAGCCCTGGGTGAAGCCTTACGAGCGCGAGAACCTCGCCGACCCGATCATGGCGTGGGACCGTGACCCGGTCTCCTCGTCCTACATCCTGCACGTCTACGAGTCGCGCGAGGGTTCGCGCGGCGCCGCGGGCGGCGTCGGGGGCGGCTGCGGATGCAATTGATCGGGCGCATCGCCCTCTTCTTCCTGCTGCCGCTGACGGCGGTCGCGGGCGTCCTGCCGGACGACCGCGCGGACCTCATGTACCACTATTACGACGGCGGCGGCGTCACCATCGACGGCCCGTCGCTCCTCGTGCGCAAGAAGTTCGCGGAGAAGTACGCGGTCAATGCCAGCTACTACGTGGACATGGTCTCGTCCGCCTCGATCGACGTCATCACGACGGCGAACCCCTACAAGGAGGAGCGCACGCAGTACGGCGTCGGCTTCGAGTACCTGCGCGGCAAGGTCACCTACGCGGCCTCATTCAGCGATTCGAGCGAGAACGACTACAACGCCGACACCGCGAGCCTTTCGATCAGCCAGGACATGTTCGGCGACCTGACGACGGTCTCGCTGTTCTTCACGCGCGGCTGGGACGACGTCTCGCGCCGCGGCGACGATACGTTCTCCGACCAGGTGGACCGGCGCATCTACGGCGTCGACGTCTCGCAGATCGCGACCAAGAACCTGATCCTCGGCCTCTCCTTCGAGACAATCACCGAGGAGGGCTTCCTCAACAACCCCTACCGCCAGGTGCGCTACGTGGACGTCGACTCGGCGGTTGGCTATTCCTACGAGGCGGAGCGCTACCCGCGCACGCGCACGGGCAACGCGCTCTCGCTGCGCGGCCGCTGGTACCTGCCCTATCGCGCCGCGATCGAGGGCGAATACCGCTTCTATACGGACACCTGGGACATCCGCGGCCAGACGGCCGAGGTTACGTACACGCATCCGCTCGGCGAGGAGTGGACCTTCGACGTCCATTACCGTTTCTACACGCAGAACTCCGCGGAGTTCTACTCGGACCTGTTCCCGCGCCAGAATTTCCAGAACTTCCTCGCGCGCGACAAGGAACTCGCCGCGATGACGAGCAGCACGCTCGGCTTCGGCGCCGCCTACGAGTTCAAGCCGGGGCGCCTGGATTTCCTCAGCAAGGCCTCGCTGAACCTGCGCTACGACCGGATCCACTTCGACTACGACGACTTCCGCGACCTGCGCGTCACGGGCGTTGCGCCCGGCACCGAGCCGCTCTACAAGTTCGACGCGGACGTCATCCGCTTCTTCTTCTCCGGCTGGTTCTAGGGCGGCGCCAGGCCCTTCGAGTAGAGGACCTTCCCTTCCGCGGTCACGACGACCGCATCCACGTCCGGCCGCGCATCGATGAGCGCAAGCCCGCGCTCCGGCCCCATGATGAAGACGCTTTTCGTGAGGCCTTCGGCGATCGTCGAGGTCGGGGCGATGACGGTGACGCTGCGTATCCCGTGCGGGCTCTTGCCCGTCTTCGGGTCGATGATGTGGTGGTAGCGCACCCCGCCCTCGTCGAAGAACCGCTCGTAGTCGCCTGAGGTCGAGATGGCCGCGTCCTCGAGCGGGATGCGCGCGATCACCTTGTTGCGGTCGTCCGGATGCCGGATGCCGACGATCCAGGGGCGCCCCCGGCGGTCGCCGAGGATCCGGCTGTCGCCGCCGGCCGTCACCGTGGCGTTCGTGAAGCCGAGCCTGGCGAGGATCGCGATGCTGGTGTCGACGGCATAGCCCTTGGCGATCCCGCCGAGGTCGATGCGCACCCCCGGCTGCGTGAAGCGGATCGTGGAGGCGGCCGGGTCCACCACGACGTGATGCCAGTTGATCCCGGGCAGCGCGGCCTTTATCTGCGAGTCGGTCGGGTGGATGTGGGCGCGGTAGTCGTACAGGTAGCCGACGCTCGCGTACGTGATGTCGAAGGCGCCGCCGGACATCTCGGAGAACTCGAGCGCCCGGGAGATCAGCGCGGCGAGCTCCGGGTCCACCTTGACCGGCCCTGCGGCCGCGTCGCGATTCACGCGCGAGACCTGGCTGTCTTCCTTGTAGACCGACATCAGTTCGTCGATGCGGTGCATCTCCGCGATCACGGCATCGATCGCGCGCTCGGCCGCGGCCGGGTCGTCATGCCAGACCTCGACCGCGATCCGCGTGCCCATGATGGCGTCTTCGCGCGCGTACCATTCGGCGTGCGCGACGGCATTCCAGGCGAGAAGCAGCGTGACCGCGAGGCAGAAACGGCGCATCATGGCGGCCTCAGTGTGGACGAAATGCGGACCGTCGCACAACGGATACACCAACACCACGCCCGTCGCGCGCGGAACCTGTCACCCTCCGTGCGGTCTTTCGGGGTGGGAATTCAACAGGAATGACATCATGAAGCTGTTTTCGAAAATCCTGGGCGTGCTCGTCGCGGCCAGCCTCCTCTCCATGCCGGCGCAGGCCGTCACGCACGAGGAAGCGACGATCGACCAGTCGCTGATCGTGCTGCGCGACCTGCAGGCCATCTCCGATTCCCGGATTCCGGACCTCCTGCTGGCCCGGGCCGAAGGCATCGTCATCCTGCCGGCCAACGTCAAGGTGGGACTGATGTTCGGCGCCAGCTTCGGCAGCGGCGTCATGCTCGTGCGCAATCCCGACCGCAGCTGGAGCAACCCCGTCTTCGTGAAGACCGGCGGCGGCAGCTGGGGCCTGCAGGCCGGCGGCCAGGTTTCCGACATCGTGCTCGTCCTGACGACGCGCGAGAGCATCGAGGGCATCACGGACGGCAAGCTGACGCTCGGCGCCGATGCCTCGGCCGCGGCGGGACCCGTTGGCCGCACGGCCTCGGCCTCCACGGACCTGACCTTTGACGCCGAGGTTTACTCCTACGCGAAGTCGCAGGGCCTGTTCCTCGGCATCTCGCTCGACGGCAACGCCATTCTGATCAGCAAGAAGGCGAACAAGAGCTTCTACGAGGGCGATTCCAGCGCCTCCGCGATCCTCGCGAGCAAGGTGGCCCCGCCTGCCCCGGCACCGGAACTCGTCGCGGAAGTGACCAAGATGACGACCAGCGCCTCGGCGAGCGTCGCCAGCGACGACCCGGCCAAGCAGGCTCAGCCCGCCGCGCCCGCGACGGAGGCCAAGACGTATCCGCTGCCGGATCCCGAGCCGGGCAAGGAGCCGGGCACGAACTGAGGGATCAGCCCGCGGCGCTGGCCGCGGTGCCGAGTCCGGCGGGACAGGCGATCCCTGTTCCGCCGAGACCGCAATAGCCGTCAGGATTCTTCGCCAGGTACTGCTGGTGGTATTCCTCGGCGTAAAAATAGGGGGGCGCGGGCCCGACTTCGGTCGTGATCAGGTCGCCGTAGCCACTCGCTGCAAGCGCGCGCTGATAGGCGGCCTTCGATTGCTCCGCGATCTCAAGTTGCCGGTCTCCGATCGCATAGATCGCCGATCGGTACTGCGTGCCGACGTCGCCGCCCTGGCGCATCCCCTGCGTCGGGTCATGCGATTCCCAGAACGCCTTCAGAAGGCTTGAGTAGCTGATCTTCATCGGATCGAACACGACCCGGACGACTTCCGTGTGCCCCGTATCGCCGGTGCAGACTTCCTCGTAGCTCGGGTTCGGCGTGAAACCGCCGGCATAGCCGACCGAGGTCGACCACACGCCCTGCAGCTCCCAGAAGAGGCGCTCGGCGCCCCAGAAACATCCCATGCCGAAGAGGGCGAGCTCGAGTCCGGCCGGAAAGGGTGGCGCGAGGCGATGGCCGTTCACGAAATGCGTTTCGGGGACGGCGACCGGCTGCGGGCGCCCCGGGAGGATGTTCGCAGCGTCCGGCATGGAGGTTTTGCGTGGCTTGCTGGCCATGGCCGTATCTTACAATGCACGGCAATGCGCGAGCTCAAGTCCGACCTGTTCGGCACGGTGTGGCGCGGAGAAGAGCGCGGCCAGGAATTCGTCCTGCGCGATACCGGCGGCGCACGCTGGTGGGCATCCTGGCTTGCCCGCAGCCTCTGTCGACGGGAGGCGAAAGCGCTCGCCCGGCTCGACGGCCTGCCGGGGACGCCGCGCCTGCTCGACCGGGGCCGCCGGACGCTCAAGCGCGCGTGGATCGAGGGCCGGCCAATGCAGGTCGCGCGGCCCCGCAATGCGGATTACTTTCGCGCCGCTCGCGCCCTTCTCGTGCGGCTGCACCGCGCAGGGATTGCACACAACGACCTCGCCAAGGAGCCGAACTGGCTCGTGACGCCGACGGGGCTGCCGGCGCTCGTGGATTTCCAGCTCGCTTTCGTCTCGCCGCGGCGCGGGCGCCTCTTTCGCACGCTCGCGCGCGAGGACATCCGGCACCTGCTCAAGCACAAGCGCAGCTACTGCCCGGAGCAGCTGACTGCGCGCGAGCGGCGGATCCTCGCCACCCCCGCGACGTTCTCCCGCCTGTGGATGGCGACGGGCAAGCCCGCCTACACCTTCGTCACGCGCCGCATCTTCGGCTGGGCGGACCGCGAAGGCGCCGGCGACCGGCGCTTCTAGTACCCGGAGCTCCGTTTCGCTATCGTCTCGCCATGGGGATTGCAAGCGAACACAACCTGAACGACCAGCCACCCGCCGCGACGCCTTTCGGCATCCGCGTGAGCCTGCGGGCGCGCGACCCATTCACGCGGCTGGTCGGCGCCGACTGGCAGAAGTTTCACTGGTTTGAGACCGAGCGCGAGCGCGACGCGGTGCTTGCCGACATGGCGGCCCGTCACCCCTACTCGCGGCGCGGCGACGAGCCCACGGTCATACTGGAAAAGGTCTCCGGGCGCGCCTGAGGCCGCGCCGCGTCAGCGGATGCGGCCGAGCAACAGGTAGAGCGTCCGGTCGCCGCCCTCGCCGAATCCGGCCGCGACGTAGATCGGGCCCAGGAACGTGTCGAATCCCACGAACGCGGAGCCGTTGAAGAGCGCCGAGTCGAAGCTCGCATCGCTGCGCCGTTGCCAGACGTTGCCGAGCTCGAGCGAAAATCCGACGTAGGTCG
>DATBSX010000289.1:0-11099 GCA_036559565.1 Steroidobacteraceae bacterium
GGCATCACGGCCTGCACCGTCGGCTCGGCCGCGATCATGCGCAGGCCGTGCTTGTCGAGCGCGAGGTCGCGGATGACCTCGGGCCGCAGCATGCTCGCCATGTAGGAGGCCGTGGAGACGCGGCAGCCCGGCGCTTTCGCCGAGTCGATCTCCTCAGTCACCGCGCAGCCGCCGATGACATCGCGGCGCTCGAGCACGAGCGTCGAGAGCCCCGCGCGCGCGAGATAGAAGGCCGCCGTCAGTCCGTTGTGACCGCCGCCGATGACGACGACGTCGTAGCGCTTCGTTGTCACCGCGCCGTCAGTCCCGGGGAATCCCCGGCATCGCGCCGAGGTGCCGCGCCAGGTAGCGCCTGATGTCGAGGCTCGGGTCTTCCATCGGCGCGTAGAAGCCGCCGCGGAAGCCGCGCGAGCGCATGCCGAGCTGGACGCCCTCGCAGATGCGCCAGTCCTGGCGGTTGACGACGTCCCAGAAATCCACGACGTCGCTCGGGTCGAAACCGGGCTTTGCGAGCTCCGATTCGTGGAACAGGAATTCGCAGGCGATGCGCGTGTGGTCCGCGGCCATGGGCCAGAGCGTAAAGGCAGCGATATGCTCGGCCGCGGCCGAGAGCAGGAGGTTCGGGTAGACGACCTCGCCCTTGTGGTGCGTCTTCTCGGTCTCCGAGAGGCCCGGGAACGGCGCACGCGTCGAGGTGCCGGAAGCCGTGAAGGTCCAGGCGCCGGCGCGGTGCGGTATGCCGTCTTCCCAGGCGAGCCCAGCGCCGCCCTGGTCGCGGAAAGCCGGCACGAGCACGCAGAGTTCCGGGTGCGCCGGCCCGCAGTGATAGCACTCGTTGTAGTTCTCGAGGATTATTTTCCAGTTCGCCCGCACGTCATAGATGAGCTGGACGCCGCGGCGCATGTCGGCGAACGGGTAGCGCCCGAGCATGCGCACGGTCTTTTCGACGGCGTTCGCGAGCGGCGGCGGCTTGTCCGACAGGTTCAGGAAGATGAAGCCGCCCCAGGTCTCGAGCCCGACCGGCACGAGCGAGAATCCTTCCTTCGGACAGGCCGCGTCGAACTGCACGAAGGGCGCGGCGCGCAGCGTGCCGTCGGTGTTGTAGCTCCAGGCGTGGTACGGGCAGACGATGGCGACGCCGACGCGGCTCGAATTCCGGGCTGCGGGATCCGCCGCGTCGGGCAGCGGATTCGTGCGGATGAGCCGGCTGCCGCGGTGGCGGCAGACGTTGTAGAAGGCGCGCACCGCCTCGTCGCGGCCGCGGAGCACGATCACGCTCTCGCCGGCCACCTCGACGAGCAGGCAATCGCCCTTGTCGGGCAGCTGGTCGAGGCGCCCGACGCAGAACCACTCCGCGTGAAAGATGTGCTTCGCCTCGAGTGCGAAGATCTCCGGGCTCGAATAGAACTCCGGCGCGAGCGCCGACTTCATCTCCGAGGCCTGGACCGGTTGAGTGTCGCCCGCCATGCCGCCCCCCTGGCAATCCTTATATCGCAGGTCCCGGCACGATCGGTGACCCGTCGAAGAAACGGCTGAGCCGGAAGCCCGCGAGCGCCGCGGGATCCGCGCTGCCGCTCACCATTCCCGCGATCAGTTTACCGGCGCCGGGGCCAATGCCGAAGCCGTGCCCGCTGAAGCCGGTCGCAATGAAGAAATCCCCGAGGCTTTCGACCGGCGCGATGATCGGCAGGACGTCCGGCGACGTCTCGATCATGCCGCCCCAGGTCTCGACGAAGGGCGTGGCCGCGAGTTCCGGCAGCCAGTGCGAAAGGCCTGCGCGCATTTCGCGCAGCACCCCGACATCCGGCGCCGGATTCAGGACACGCTCGCGCTCGAACGGCGACTCGCGATCGAGCGGCCAGCGCGAGGGCGTCGCGAGGGAATGGAGGAATTCCCTCCCGATGGTGACCCGCACCGACTCGCGGCTTGCGCGCAGGGCCGGCAGGTACTTCAGGCCCTCGCGGAAGCTTGCCGGCACGATCGAGTGGATGGACGTGTGGCCGTGCGCGATCGTGTAGCCGCCGTCGGCGCGGCGCCGGATCGCGATCGCGGGCGACCAGGCCTGGCCGGCGAGCAATTCGGGCGCCGGCGCCGTGCGCGCGACCGAGTTCAGCACCGGCAGCTGCGGCACGCGGATGCCGAGCGAGCCGCAGAAGAGCCGCGTCCAGGCGCCGGCCGCACAGACCACGGCGCGCGCCGCGACGCGGCCGTGCTCGGTGACGACGCCGGCGACGCGCCCGGCCGCCGATACAATGCCGCGCACGGCCGTGCGGCTTGCAACGATCGCGCCCGCCGCCTTTGCCCCGCGGGCGATGGCGCGCGTGGCGCGCGAGGGCTCGGCGCGGCCGTCGCTCGGCGTGTAGAGCGCGCCCGTCCAGCGGTCGCCAGCGGCGAACGCGGCCTTGAGTTCGCGGCCCGCGATGACGGAAGTGTCGAGGCCGTGTTCGCGCGCGACCGCGAGCCATTCGGCAAGCCCGGCAAGCTCTGTTTCGTTCTCCGCGAGGTAGAGCGTGCCGCCCTGCCGGAAACCCAGGTCCTCGCCGAGTTGCGCCGGCAGTTCCTTCCAGAGCCGGAGGCTCTGCATCATGAGCGGCAGCTCGACCGGCGCGCGGCATTGCTGGCGCACCCAGCCCCAGTTGCGGCCCGACTGCTCGCCGCCGATGCGCCCTTTCTCGAATACCGCGACCGAGACACCGCTGCGCGCCAGGAAATACGCCGTCGAGCAACCGATGATGCCGCCGCCGACGATCGCGACGTCCACGGAAGGCGGCAGCGGGTTCCCAGTCGCCTGCCAGGCGAACTCGTCCGTATCGCCGGGGTGGATCTGCGGCTCGCCGCTCATGACAGGCTCCGTCACGGAAGCCTGCATGCTAGCGAAATGGCGCCCATCCGCGCTGCTACAATTGCGCCCCTGTTCCGGGCCGCCCGGCCACGCCGCTGGAGTTTCGATTGGCTAAAAAACCCGCCACCATCACCATCACCGGCGCCGCCGGCCACATCGGCTATGCGCTCGCCTTTCGTGTCGCGTCCGGCCAGATGCTTGGCGCCGACCGCCCGGTCAACCTGCAACTGCTCGAGATCACTCCCGCGCTTCCCTCGCTCACCGGCGTCGTGATGGAACTCGCCGACTGCGCCTTCCCGACGCTCAACCGCATCGTCGCGACCGACGATCCCAAGGCGGCCTTCAAGGACTGCGACTACGCGATGCTGGTCGGCGCGCGCCCGCGCGGCCCCGGCATGGAACGCAAGGACCTGCTGCTCGCGAATGCGCAGATCTTCTCGGCCCAGGGCCGCGCGATCAACGATTCCGCGAGCCGCGACGTGCGGGTGCTCGTCGTCGGCAATCCCGCGAACACGAACTCGCTCATCGCCGCGTCGAATGCGCCCGACATCGAGCGGCGGAATTTCACCGCCATGACGCGGCTCGACCACAACCGCGCGCTCGCGCAACTCGCGGCGAAGACCGGCAAGCACACGACCGACGTGCGCCGCATGATCATCTGGGGCAACCACAGCGCGACCCAGCACCCGGACATCTCGCACTGCACCGTCGCGGGCAAGCCCGCGAAGTCGCTAGTGGATACAAAGTGGTACCGCGAGGAATTCATCCCGACCGTGCAGCAGCGCGGCGCCGCCGTGATCAAAGCGCGCGGCTCCTCGTCGGCAGCCTCCGCGGCCTCGGCCGCGATCGACCACATGCGCGACTGGGCGCTCGGCACACCGGACGGAGACTGGGTCAGCATGGCGGTGCCGGCCGACGGCAGCTATGGCATCGGCGAGGGCGTGATTTATTCCTACCCCGTGACCTGCAGGGACGGGAAGTACGCCGTCGTGCAGGCCCTCGCGATCGACGAGTTCACGCGCGAGCGCATGGACGCGACGCATCGCGAGCTGCTCGAGGAACGCGATGGCGTCAAGGACCTGATCTGAGGAGACCGCGATGACGATTGCATTCCGCACGGCCGCCGCGGCCGCACTCTGCCTGTCGCTCGCCGTGGGCCACGCGCTCGCGCAGGAGAAGACGCAGAAGCCGCCGCTGCACGGCTCGCACTGGATGGCGATCACCGGCAAGCCGCTCGCGGCGACCGCGGGCGCGAAGATGTTCGAGAAGGGCGGCAACGCCGTCGACGCGGCCTGCGCGATGCTCGCGGCGACCTCGACGATGTGGGACGTGCTGTCCTGGGGCGGAGAGACGCAAGCGCTCATCTACAATCCGAAGACGGGCAAGATCATCGCGATCAACGGCCTTGGCGTCGCGCCGACCGGCGCGACGCCGGAGTTCTTCAAGTCCAAGGGCTACAAGTATCCGCCCGAGGAAGGGCCGCTCGCAGCGGTGACGCCTGGCACGCCCGGCGCGCTCATCACGATGCTGTCGGAGTTCGGCACGCTCTCGCTCGCGGATGTGCTCGCACCGTCGATCGAGCTCGCCGACGGCTACGCGATCGAGGCGGAGACGGCGGATCGCATCGAGGCGGAGAAGGCGAAGCTCAAGCAGTGGCCCTACGCGAAGGCGGTCATGCTGCCGCACCTTGGGCAGGCGCGCGAGGCGCCGGTCGCGGGCGAGATCTTCCGCCAGGCCGACCTCGCCGCGACGCTGAGGAAGCTGGTCGAGGCCGAGGCGAAGGCGCTCAAGGCCGGCAAGTCACGGAAGGAGGCGCTCGCCGCAGCCTACGACCGCTTCTACCGCGGCGACATCGGCGCGGAGTTCGCGCGAGGCGTCCAGGAACAGGGCGGGCAGATCACGACGCAGGACCTCGCGAACTGGCGCGTGAAGCTCGAAGAGCCGCGGCATACGACCTATCGCGGTATCGACGTCTACAAGCTGGACCGCTGGACGCAGGGACCGGCGATGCTCCAGGCGCTCAATATCCTCGAGAACTTCGACCTCAAGTCGATGGGCTACAACAGCGCGAGTTACATCCACACGGTCTACCAGGCGCTGAACCTCGCCTTCGCCGACCGCGACTTCTATTACGGCGATCCCGCCTTCCCGCCCGACGAGCCGATCGAGGGCCTGCTCTCGAAGGACTATGCCAAGAAGCGGGCGGCGCTCGTCTCGCCCTCCGCGTCGAACGACGGCGCGATCGGGCCCGGGGATCCGTATCCCTTCCAGGGCGGCACGAACCCGTACAAGGACCAGCTGGACAAGCGCGCGAGCGTGGTTCCCGCTTTCGACGCGGCGCGCTTCGCCGCCGCGACCGACCCCGTCACCGGCTCCTTCTACCGCGGCACGACATCCGTGATCGCGGCCGACAAGGACGGCTGGCTCGTCTCGATGACGCCGAGCGGCGGCTGGCTGCCTGCCGTCATCGCGGGCAGGACCGGCATCGGCATGAGCCAGCGCGCGCAGATGTTCGTGACGGACCCGGCCGAGAATCCATTCAACGTCGTCGAGCCCGGCAAGCGCCCGCGCGTGACGCTGACGCCGTCGCTCGCGTTCAGGGACGGCAAGCCCTGGCTCGCCTTCGCCGTGCAGGGCGGCGACACGCAGGACCAGAACCTGCTGCAGTTCTTCCTGGACATCGTCGAGTTCGGCATGACGCCTCAGCAGGCGGCGGAAGCGCCGAACTTCAACAGCTGGCAGATGCACGACTCATTCGGCGAGCACGAGATCTTCCCGGGCCGGATCCTGCTCAACGATTCGATCCCGGACTGGGTGCGCCGCGACCTGATAGCGCGCGGCTACAAGCCGGAATACGGCTCGCGCACGTCGGGCCCGATCAACGCAGTCCTGATCGATCCGGTCCAGAGGACGTTCTGGGGCGGGTCCAGCAACCACGGCGAGGATTACGGCATCGCCTGGTAAAACGAAGGGGACAGTCCCCTTCATTTCATTCATTTCTTGACGATCCGGTAGGTATGAAAACGGCAAAAATGAAGGGGGCTGTCCCCTTCGTTTGTTTCAGCCCGCGGGCTTTGCCTCGTGCGCGATCGTCTCGAGTCCCGCCAGGTTGACGCCGCTCGTCATCGCGGCCTTCAGCTCGTCCATGCTCGCGGCGCTGCCGGAGAGCTCGACCGAGAAGCGGTCGCCGACGACCAGGCTGTACTCGCCGCTCCCGCTGCTTGAATCCCAGCGCTCGTGAATCATGCGGCCGTCGGCGCGATAGGTCTTCTCGTAGCCGCCTTGCCACTCGCGCTCTTCCTCGACGCCCGCCCAGTTCGCCAGCGCAAAGACGCCCTTCGCGCCGCCGGCGTCGTTGACCTCGAGGCGCAGGCTCTTGCCCGACGCGTCCGCGTAGTCGGCCGAGGCTTCCGCGACCTGGAAACCCATCGCGGCATTCCGCGAGGCTGCAACGCTCGTGCGCGGCAGCCCCCCGAGCGTTTCGGGCAGGAACGTCTTCATCTGGTCGGTCGGCAATGCGTCCACGCCCTTGCCGCCCGCGGCGACGGCGCCGACCAGCGCCCCGATCGCCGAGGCTGACGGCGCGCCATTCTGCTGCGCCGAGTTTTCGACGTTCTTTCCGGCTGCTTCAACGTTCTTCGCCCACTCCTCGATCGCGGCCCCCGTCGTGCCTTTCTCGAACTTGCCGGACGGCGTGACCGAGGACGTCGCCGCGCCCATGGCGCCCATCGTCCCGAGGCCCGTGACACTGCTGACGATGTACGAGAAGACGATCCAGACAACGATCGCGACGATGATGCTGACTGCCGTGTAGCCGCCCGCCTTGTCCGCCGGGCACTTCATCGTGTGCTGCAGGCCGAGGTACAGCAGGTAGATGCAATAGACGAGGCTCGCCAGGAGCAGCAGGACGCCGAGAAAGGGAATCAGGTTGCCAAGGCCCGCGACCCAGACCGCCGTTGAACTGTACGCCGCAGCCTTGAGCGCTTGCACGGAGTCCTTCTGCGCGCCGAATGTCGGCGCGAGCGCATTGATCACCAGCGACAGGACATAGACGCCAACGAGTCCGCCGAGATAGCTCAGCACGAGCATCTCCAGGCCCGTCGCCATGTCCACCCGATATCGGCCGACGAACGGCACCGAGATGCCGATCAGCGTGCTCTTCAGGAACATCGCGACCGGCCCGAGCGCCGACACGATGAGGATGTAACGGGTGAAAAGGCTGCCGATGGTTTCCGCCTCGGCAGCGATCACCGGCCATTCGGTTTTTGGCGTCAGCAGGATGTTCTGCACGCGCCCGATCAGGTTCGTCATGGTGAATTCCTCCCCGCCGGAGAGCATTACATACAATGGCTTTTTTGCAGTGCAAATGCGGTTAAAGTAGGGGAACCCATGCTGGTCTCGCTGCTCTGGCTGGTCCTGTTCGCAAGCCTCGTCCTGTGGCTCGCCTACACGCGTGCCAGCCTCGCCAGGGCGACGCTCGTGCTCGGGGTGCTGCTCGTCTACTACACGCTCTTCGGGGACGGTGCGACCTGGTGGAAGGCGACGCTATGGGCGCTGTTCGTCCCGCACCTCCTCCTGAACATCCGCCCCTTGCGGCGCGTCCTCATCTCGAACCGGTTCCTGCTCGTCTTCAAGCGGATGCTGCCGCCCATGTCCACGACCGAGCGCGAGGCGCTCGAGGCCGGCACGGTCTGGTGGGACGGCGAGCTCTTCACCGGCGGCCCGGACTGGCCAAAGCTCCTGTCGGCGAAGGCGCCGGCACTGACGGCGGAGGAGCAGGCCTTCATCGACGGGCCCTGCGACGAACTCTGCCGGATGATCGACGACTGGGACATCACCCACCGCCGCGCGGACCTTCCGCCCGAAGTCTTCGACTTCATCAAGAAGAAGGGCTTCTGGGCGATGATCATTCCCAAGCAGTACGGCGGGCTCGAGTTCTCCGCCTACGCGCACTCAACCGTCGTCGTGAAAATCGCGAGCCGCTCGAGCACGGTCGCCTCGACCGTCGTCGTGCCGAACTCGCTCGGGCCGGCGGAGCTCCTCCTGCACTACGGCACCGAGGAGCAGAAAAGGCACTTCCTGCCGCGCCTCGCGCGCGGCGAGGAGATTCCCTGCTTCGGGCTCACCGGCCCGCGCGTCGGCTCGGATGCGGGCTCGATGCCGGACACCGGAATCGTCTGCCGCGGCCTGTACCAGGGCCGCGAGACGCTCGGCATCCGCCTCAACTTCTCGAAGCGCTACATCACGCTTGCGCCGATCGCGACGATCATCGGCCTCGCATTCCGCCTGTTCGACCCCGAGAAGCTCATCGGCGGCGACAAGACCGATTACGGGATCACCGTCGCGCTGGTGCCGCGCGATACGTCCGGCATCACGATCGGCCGGCGCCACTTTCCGCTGAACGGCCCGTTCCAGAACGGGCCGATCGAGGGCAAGGATGTGTTCGTGCCGCTCGACGCGATCATCGGCGGGACGAAGATGGCGGGCCAGGGCTGGCGGATGCTGGTCGAGCAGCTCTCGGTCGGGCGTTGCATCTCGCTCCCCTCGATTGCGACTGGCGGCGCCAAGGGCGGCGTGTACTCATCCGCCGCCTACACGCGCATCCGCCGCCAGTTCAACCTGCCGGTCGGCAAGTTCGAGGGCGTCGAGGCCGTGATCGCGCGCATGGCCGCTCGAACGTACATCATGGACGCCGCGCGCTCGGTCACGACCGGTGCGATCGACGGCGGCGAGAGACCCTCCGTGCCCGCCGGGATCCTCAAGTACCACGTCACCGAGTTCGGCCGCATGGTCGCGAACGACGCGATGGACGTGCAGGGCGGCAAGGGCATCATGCTCGGCCCGAAGAACTACATCGGCCGCCCCTACCAGATGATTCCCGTGAGCATCACGGTCGAGGGCGCGAACATCCTGACGCGCAACCTCATCATCTTCGGGCAGGGCGCGGTGCGCTGCCATCCCTGGATCCTCAAGGAGATGAATGCCGCGCAAGACGCGGACCGCGAACGCGGCCTGCGCGACTTCGACGTGGCGTTCTTCAAGCACATCGGCTTCACGACCTCGAATGCCGTGCGCTCGTTCTTCGGCGCCATGACGCTCTCGCGAATCGTGAAGTCGCCGATGGCTGGCCCGACGACGCGCTACTTCGAGCACATCAACCGCTTCAGCGCGTCATTCGCGTTCGCGACCGACATCGCGATGCTCTCGCTCGGCGGTTACCTCAAGAAAAAGGAGAACCTGTCGGCGCGGCTCGGCGACGTGCTCTCGGCTATGTACCTCGCCTCCATGGTGCTGAAGCATTTCGAGAACCAGAGCCGGCCCGAGGCCGACCTGCCGCTGGTCGAGTACGCCTGCCGCTCGCTCCTCTACCAGGCCCAGGAGCAGCTCCACAGCTTCCTGCGGAACTTCCCGGTGCGCTGGCTCGCGGTGATCATGCGGTTGATCATCTTCCCGCGCGGGCTCACCTACTCCGCGCCCTCGGACCAGCTCAACCCGAGGATCGCCGAGCTCGTGATGAACCCGGGCGAGGCGCGCGAGCGGCTCTGCCACTTCATCTACCGCACGCTGGAGCCGACGAATCACCTCGGGCTCGTGCAGCAGGCGCTGGAACTTGCGATCTCGGCCGAGCCGCTCGAGAAGAAAATCCGCGTCGAGGGCGTCAAGACCGGGCTCATCACCGCACTTGACCTGCCCGGCCAGGTGCGCGAGGCGCTCGCAGCCGGCCTCATCAACGAGGCCGAGGCCGCGCAGCTGCGCGATTACGACCGCAAGGTCATGGACATCATCAACGTCGACGACTTCGAGTCGCGGGAGCTCGTCGCGGGCAGTTCCTACGAAATCCAGCTGGACGGCGGCAGCTTCCAGGTCGCATAACGAAGGGGACAGTCCCCTTCAGTGCCGCTCAACCTAAACGCGACGTTTCGTTCCGCTGAAGGGGACTGTCCCCTTCGTTATCCGACGCCGGGATACAGCCCCAGGTACATCACCGTGAAGTCGATGGAGTTGCCGAGGCCGTGCGCGAGGATCGGCGCGAACAGATTGCGGCCGGTCGCGATGTAGAGGATGCCGAGGAACACGCCGCCGACGGTCGCCTGGATCACGCCCGACGGTCCCTGGTAGAGATGCGCGAGGCCGAAGATGACGTTCACGACGACGAGAGCCACGATCCACGACCGCAGGCCGGTGCCTGCGAACTCCGCCACCCGCGGCAGCGCGTAGCCGCGCCAGACCATCTCCTCGCCGAACGCGGCCAGCACCCAGTTGAGCGCAAGGTAGATCGCGAGCAGCGTCGGGTTGCCGACCAGGTCGTTGAAATCAGCCAGGTCGGGCCAGTAGCCGAGCAGCCGATGCAGCAGCGGCATCGTGAAGAAGAATTCGAGCAGCCACATCGCGACGCCGATGACCACGCCGATCACGGCGAACCGCGGCCAGCCCTCCGGCAGCCGGAGTCCCACGTCGCGCCAGCCGAGGCCGCGCAACCAGAACGATCCCCAGGCGATCAGCAGCAGGAACGGCGTCTTGCTGAGCGGCACATAGCCCGCGGCGTCGGCCCAGAAGACGCCGGCGAAGAGCGCGAGCTCGAGCGGCAGCAATTCCGGCCGCAGACGCTTGACCGCTGTTTCCATAAAGCCGCGAATCCTACGCCTTCCGACCTCCTTCACAAGCGTGGGAGATCAGCACTCTCCGGCCCCGACTGCCACAAGAAGCTGCGACGCAGTTTGCAGAATCCCGCCGCGGAACCCTTTGAACTGGCGCCATGGAGCTCCAGACCGTCGGAGACGTGCGCGAGTTCTTCCGCGATGCGCTGCAGAGCGCACTCGGGCACCAGCACCTGCAGGTTCGCGACCACACCGAGCATTACATCGTCAACCTGCTCGCGATGTTCTCGCACACGGAGGCGCTCTTCGAGCCCGGCACCGATCGTGCGCAGCTCAAGCCGCTCGCGATGCTCCTCGCCGAGGCGCACGACGCCCCGGACGACCGCCACCGTTTCCGCACGCTGCAACGCCTCGGCGACGTCGCCCTCTTCGTCGCGGGATTCCTGGCGGGCAGCTTCGCGCGCCGCCCGGTGGACATCGATTACCACATCGCGATGGGCGGCCGCGCCTACGGCGCTCTCGCGCAGGCGCCCTACCACGGCGCGCAGCGCGTGCTCGGCGGGGTCTTCGCCGAACTCGAGGACAAGTTCCAGCCGCTGGTCGATGCGCTGAACGAGATCGGCGAGGGCGCGGCGCGCCAGTCGCCGCGCGACGTGCTG
>DATBSX010000290.1:0-2002 GCA_036559565.1 Steroidobacteraceae bacterium
ATGGAGATGGTGGCCTACGCCGCCTACTGGGCCTCCACCGAGCTCGCCGAGGAGCGCGGCCGCTACGCCTCGTTCCAGAGCTCGCTCTGGGACCGCGGCGTGCTGCCGCAGGACACGCTCGACCTGCTCGCCGCCGAGCGCGGCGGCTATGTCGAGCTCGACCGCTCCGCGAGCCTGGACTGGGACGCGCTGCGCGGCCGTATCAAGCAGCACGGCATGCGCAACTCCAACTGCCTCGCCATCGCGCCGACCGCGACCATCGCCAACATCGTCGGCGTTTCGGCCTCGATCGAGCCGACCTACCAGAACCTGTTCGTGAAATCGAACCTGTCGGGCGAATTCACCGTGGTGAACGACTACCTGGTGAAGGACCTGAAGGAGGCGGGACTGTGGGACGAGGTGATGATCGCCGACGTCAAGTACTTCGACGGCAACCTCGCGCGCATCGACCGCGTGCCGGCCGACCTGCGCCGGCTGTACGCCACCGCGTTCGAGATCGAGCCGAAATGGCTGGTCGAGGCCGCGGCGCGCCGCCAGAAGTGGATCGACCAGTCGCAGTCGCTCAACATCTACATGCCCGGCGCCTCGGGCAAGAAGCTGGACGAGACCTACAAGCTCGCCTGGATCCGCGGCCTGAAGACCACTTACTACCTGCGCGCCATGGGCGCGACGCACGCCGAGAAGTCGACCAGCAAGGCCGGTGCGCTGAACGCGGTGTCTTCGTCTGGCGCGAGCACGCTCGATGCCGCGGTCGCGGCCGACGGCGCCGCGGAGCCGAAGTTCTGCGCGATCGACAACGCCGAATGCGAGGCTTGCCAGTGATCGCCCTCGGCGGCCGCTCCTTCACCGGGCCGTTCCTCGCGCCGGTGTGGTCGCCGTCGTCCCGCACCGCGGGACTCTACGCAGTCATGGTCCCCGGCTGGCGGGTGATGACCTTCCGCGCCCTGCACTTCGACCGGACCGCCGAGCTGTCGATCGACGCCGTGCGCAAGCACCCGCGCTACTCGGAGTGGGTGTCGATCGTGGGCACGGAGTGGAACCTGTACATCGCCGTCCACGAGATGCCTTCCTCCACCGAGGCGCAGCGCGCGACGCTGGAGCGGGCGCTCGTGCGCGACTATCGGCCCGAGTTCAACGAGCTCACGCATGACGCTTAGGCTCGCCGACCGCGAATTCGACGGCCCGGTCCTGTTGAAGGACTGGAGCGGCCGGCCGGTTCCGGGCGTGTACACGCTGCTCGTCCTCGACGGCGAGGAATACCGGCCGGTTTTCGTCGGCGAAACACCCAACTTCCAGGAGCGGGCCTTCCCGCCGTCTCGCAAGGGGATGGCCGGCTGGCTGGCCCTCGCCGACTACCACCAGAGCCTCTATATCGCCGTCCATCCGCTGCCCGACGCGCCGCAACGCAAGGCCGTCGAGCGGCAGCTGCTGCAAACCTACCAACCGGAGTGCAACGAGGCGTTTGCCGCCCGTTCGCTCGCCCTCCATTGAGAGAAATGAGCATGCTCAACTTCGAGAACCTGGCGCCGGAGAGCACCCCCTCGCCGCTGCCCCGCGAGGCGCGCCTGCCGGCGGCCCCCGCCGCCCTGCGGCGGGTGAAGGTCGAGGACAAGCAGATCATCAACTCCAAGGCCGACGTCAATCAGCTGGTGCCCTTCAAGTACAAGTGGGCCTGGGAGAAGTACCTCGCCGCCTGCGCCAACCACTGGATGCCGCAGGAAATCAACATGAGCCGCGACATCCAGCTCTGGAAGGATCCGAACGGCCTGACCGAGGACGAGCGGCGCATCGTCAAGAGGAACCTCGGCTTCTTCGTCACCGCCGACTCGCTCGCCGCCAACAACATCGTGCTCGGCACCTACCGGCACATCACCGCCCCGGAGTGCCGCCAGTACCTGCTGCGCCAGGCGTTCGAGGAGGCGATCCACACCCACGCTTACCAGTACATCGTCGAGAGCCTCGACCTCGACGAGTCCGAGATCTTCAACGCCTACCACGAGGT
>DATBSX010000291.1:0-7601 GCA_036559565.1 Steroidobacteraceae bacterium
CCGAGCCACACGCTTTCGCCCGCGCCGTGGATGCCGACGAGATTCATGCCGTCGTTCCAGTCTCCGGATCCCATGAGCGGCAGGCCGTGCTGCCCGAAGCTAAGGCCGTGGCGGATTGCGCGCGCGCAGTGCTCGTACAGGCTGGCGACCTCGCCGGATCTCCACGGCAGGTCGTAATAGGACTCTTCGTCGGCGTTCAGCGTGCGCCCCGCGAGGAAGGAGGCGTTCTCGTCCAGCACGCGTTCGTCGCCCGTTACCGAGACATAGCGGCAGACCGCCAGCGGCAACCACAGGTAGTCATCCGAGCAGCGCGTGCGCACGCCGCGGCCGGCCGGCGGATGCCACCAGTGCTGCACGTCGCCTTCCGGGAACTGGTGCTCGGCGCAACGCAGCAGGTGATCGCGCACGATCTGCGGCTTTGCGTGCACCAGGGCCATGCAGTCCTGCAGCTGGTCGCGGAATCCGAATGCGCCACCGGACTGGTAGTAGCCGCTGCGCGCCCAGAAACGGCAGGCCAGCGTCTGGTAGAGGAGCCAGCCGTTCGCCAGCACGTTCAGGGACAGGTCCGGTGTTTCGACCTGCACGGCACCGAGCGTGCGCTTCCAGAACTGCCGCACGCGCTCGAGCGCGGCGCGCGCCGTGCCGGCTTTCCGCAGTCGTTGCGCGAGGTCTCTTGCGCGTTCGACATCCTGCCCTGAGCCGAGGCGGAAGATGATTTCGCGCTCCTGCCCGTCGGCGAGGTCAAAAGGCACCTGGATCGCGCCGCAGGGGTCGAACGCCGCGCCGAGCCTGCCCGAGAGGCGCGATCGGGTCATGGCCTCGGGACTGCCGAGCTGCCCGTTCCGCCCGAGGAACTCGGTCCGGTCGCCGGACAGCGTGCGCGAGAGATCGTCGACGTCGAAGAACGCGACGCGCCCGGAGAATTCCGTGTTGTAGGCATTGCGCGCAAATAGCGCCCCGCTCGTGGGATCGATCTCCGTGACGACGTGCATCGCGCATTTCGCATGCAGGTCGCCGAGGACCCACTCGACATAGCCGGTGGCCGACAGCCGCCGGTCGCGGCCCGATCCGTTCCGCACCTTCAACACCGAGAACTTGACGGCTTCGTCCAGATCCACATAGACCCAGAGCTCCGAATGAATGCCACCCGACGTGTGCTCGAATACGCTGTAGCCGAAGCCGTGGCGCGTGACGTACGGCATCGCGCCGCTCGCCGGCAGCGGCGTCGGGGACCAGAAATGCCCGGTCTCCTCGTCGCGCAGGTAAATCGCCTCGCCGGTCGAGCCGCCGACGGCATCGTCGCTCCACGGGGTCAGCCGGAATTCATGGGCATTCTCGCTCCACGTATAGGCGATGCCGCTCTCCGACACGACCGTCCCGAAACCCGGATTCGCGAGCACGTTCACCCAGGGCGTCGGTGTGCTGTGCGACTGCGTCGTCGAGATGACGTACTCGCTGCCGTCCGGCGTGAATCCGCCCAGGTGATTGCCGAGGATCAGGTCCGGCCGCAGCCTGTCCGGCGTGGCCGCGGGCTCGGTGCGATGGCTGCGCGTGGTCGCGAGCCGCGCAACGCTCTTGTCCGCGAGGCCGCGCCGGCCGACTTGCTCCAGCAGCGTTCCGCGGCTGTCGCTGATGATGACGCGCGCGACGGCCTGAAGCAGCGTGCGGTCCTCGAACGAAATCTGCTCCGCGGAACGGACGAATATTCCGCCGGGCCGGTCGATTGCGCTGGCTTCGATGCCGGTCGCGATCAGCCCCATGATCTGGTCCTGGAGCCGCTGGCGGTAGCTGACGTGGTCCTCATGCCATATCACGAGGTCGACGACGAGTCCCTTCAGGCGCCAGTAGGTATAGCAGCGGATGACCTGTCGCGCGAGATCGATGTGTGAGGCATCCGAGATCTTCAGCAGCACGATCGGAAGGTCGCCGGAAATCGCGTACCCCCAGAGGCCGGATTGCCCGCGGCGATTCTGGAGCAGCACGGCGGACTCGGCGCGCAGCGCCGCGTTGCCGTAAAGAACGGAGCTCGCCAGGTGCCGGTAGAGCTGGGCATCGCCGGCCGTCGCATTGATCTGGGCGAGCATGACGTTGTTGTGCGTCCAGGCGACGTCAAAAACGCGATCCGCCAGGTGGCGATCCTGGTATTTCTCGATCAGCCCGAGGCAGGCCTCGCGGCTGCCGCCGGCGCCGTAAACGAAGTCGAGCGTTGCCGATTCTCCCGGCTCGAGCGCGATGCGGCAGCGGATCGAGGCGATCGGGTCCAGCACCGAACCCTCGCTGCCCGTAAGCGCGTAGTCGTCGTCGAGCGCGACAGGCGAGGCGACCGTGCGCCCGCGCCCGATGAACTGCATTCGATCGGTCTCGTAAGAGACGTGGGTGACCTCCGCGGTGCGCGCGGCCAGGAGCTGGAATGACCATGGCACGTGCTCGCCAGCCGAGCGCGGCCGCCGGGTGCAGAGAATCGCGCGCCGCGCGCGGATGATCTCCGTCTGCACGAACAGCTTGCCGAAGGAAGGCTGGATCGCATCGGCGACGGGCGGCGCGAGCACGACCTCGGAGTAGGTGGTCAGCTCGAGGGTCCGGCGCACGCGCGCATGGTTCGTGACGCGCACCCTGCGCAACTCGATGTCGTCTTCCGGCGAGACGACAATTTCGGAATACGTCTCGTAGTCGTGGTCGCGCCGGCGGAACTCCGCGCGCCCCTCCGAGAACATCGCTTCGTAGGAATCCGCAGGTGCGACCACCGGCTGATGGGCCGCGGACCAGAAGTGGCCGCTTTCAACGTCACGCAGGTACAGGAAGCTGCCCCAGTTGTCGCAGGTGCTGTCCTCGCGCCAGCGCGTGATGGCAAAGTCGCGCCAGCGGCTGTAGCCGCCGCCTGCATTCGTGACCATCACGTGGTAACGGCCGTTGGAAAGGAGCTGGACTTCGGGGTTCGGCGTGTTCGCGCCGATCGGCGCCTGCGCGAGCTTTTCCGGCGCGTCGATGAATGCACCGCCCTCCGAATGCTCGGCCACGTGCTTGTGGAACGCGGATGCCTTCGGAATGCGCTCCTGCAGCAGCAGCAGGGTGGCCTTGAACTGGGGGTCCGATACAAACCTGCGCTGCATCGGCTGCTCGAGCATCAGGTGCGCCAGCGAAAGCAGGTTCATGCCCTGGTGGTGCGCCATGAAGGACCGAACGATCGCGCTCGACTGGCCGCGCTCCACGCGGGATGCCGTGTAGTCCACGGCTTCGTAGAATCCAAAGCGGCCCTCGAGACCGAGGTCCGCGAGACGCTCCAGGTTTTCGCACGCAGCCTCGGGCTCGACCATCAATGCGAGCGCCGTGGCGTACGGGGCGACAACGAAATCCTCCGCGAGGCCGCGCGTGAGGCCGAGCCCGGGCACGCCGAATGCGTGGTACTGGTAATTGAGGCTCGCGTCGACGGTGTTGTAACCGGATTCGGACACGCCCCAGGGCAACGAGCGCTGGTTGCCGTAGGCGATCTGCCGCGTCACCGCCGCGCGGCAGGTCTGGTCGAGCAGCGTGCCGGCATAGGCCGGCATCACCAGCAGCGGCATGAGGTACTCGAACATCGAGCCGCTCCAGGACACGAGCACGGGCTCGCCGCCCGCCGTTGTCAGGAGCCTGCCGAGGGCGAACCAGCTTTCCTGCGGCAGTTGGCCCTGGGCGATCGCGACGAACGTGCAGAGCCTCGCTTCCGATGCGAGCAGATCGTAGAAACTGGTGTCGCGCCGGTGGTCGTCGACGTTGTATCCGATCGCGAGCAGGTGGCGTGTCCTGTCGTACAGGAACTCGTAGTTGGCCGTCGCGAATTCCGATGCCTGCTGCGCCAGTCGTTCCAGCTCTGCAACTCTTGCGACGGCACGTTCGATTCCTGCGGCCGCCAGCTCCCGCAGGGTCGGGATGCCTTCGAATTGCGCCCGCGGATCCGGGTCCGACGGCGTCGCGGACCCATCGAGCCATGGCGTCAGGGAAGCCAGGTCTTCGAGCGCGTCCCCGGCCTGGCGAGAGAGCGCGGCTATCCAGGTGGTCGCTTCATCTTCCGGCGGGCCGGTCCATCCGATAGCGAGGGCCGCAGTCGCGTCGGCGATGGCTGCGAGTTGTTGCCTGATTGCGGGCAGTCTGGTGCCCGGCGATTCCGAGACTGCGTAGAGCAGAGATCGCAGCCCGCGAACCGCTTCCTGATCAGGTTCGCGCATGACGTCGGGCAGCAGCCCGAGCGTATCGGCAAGGCCCTCGAAAACCCGCGCGCTGAAGATCCTTTGGTCGGGAAGGGCGAGCAGGCCAGCACGCAAGGTCAGCAGATGCGCCGCAAGATTGCCGCTGTCCACCGACGAGATGTAGCGCGGAGCCAGTGGTCGCAGGGTCTGCGTGTCATACCAGTTGTAGAAATGTCCCTGGTGGCGCTCGAGCGAGGCCATCGCTTGAAATGCATTGGACGTACGTTGGATCAAGGCGCCGACGGAGATATAGCCGAAGTCCGAAGCCCCCAGACTCGCGAGCTGCGCGATGCCGATGTTGGTCGGCGAGGTCCGGTGCGCGATCACCGGGCCCGGCTGCTCCTGGAAATTGTCGGGCGGCAGCCAGTGGTCCTCCGCGACGACGAACTGCTCGAAGTAGGCCCAGGTCTTGCGCGCGATGCGGCGCAGGAAAACAGCCTGCTCACGTGACAGCTCCGCAGCGCGGCGGACCAGCGGCCGGCTGAGCCACCAGGCGAGGAGGGGCGCCGCAAGCCAAAGCACGAGGATGGGCAGGGCGGCAGGCAGTGCGCCAGGTTTCCAGGCCGCGAGTCCGACCGCGGCGAGGCCCGCGAAGAAAGAAGTGGACCACATCGAGCGAATCGAGCCGAGGAGATCGGGCGCGGATTGCCGATCGTCATACGCGCTCCATTCCAGCAAGTGCCGCCGGGTGATCAGCATCCGAACGGCGGTGCGCAGGACCGCTGCGCCGCTCACGGTCGCCTCGTGCGGCAGGCAGGCGATCCGGAACCCGGCCTGCGCGAGGCTCCGGCCGATCGAGCGCATGGCGTCCGAGAGGTGCCGGCTGAGCAGCGCGCTCTCGCGCCGGCGCAACACGGTGACGATGCCGATCGACAGGGGCGGGATCAGGACGACACCCGCAACGGCGAGCGTCCAGTAGGCTGCGTGCGGCGAGGCAAACCAGCCGAACAGAAATAGCAGCAGCAGCGCCGCCGGGACGAGGCTCCGGCGCAGGTTGTCCAGGATCTTCCAGCGCGAAAGTGCCGACAGGGGATTCGGCAAGCTCTGCCTGCCGGGCCCCGGAACGCGCGGCAGCAGCCAGTGCGCGATTTGCCAGTCGCCGCGGATCCAGCGTTCCTGCCGGCTCATGTCCGCCTCGTAGCGGGCCGGGTAGTCCTCGTACAGATGCACGTCGCTCAGCAAGCCTGAGCGCGCGTAGCATCCTTCCAGCAGGTCGTGGCTGAGGATCCGGTTCTCGGGAAAGCGGGCATCGAGCGCCCGCTCGAAGGCGTCGACGTCGTAGATGCCCTTGCCGATGAACGAGCCCTCGCCGAACAAGTCCTGGTAGACGTCCGACACGGTGCGCGTATAGGGGTCGATCCCGGGCTCGCTCCCAAAGAGCTGCGCGTAGCGCGAACGCTGTGTTCCGGACAGGCTCGCGCCCATGCGCGGTTGCAGGATGCCGTAGCCGCCAGTGACACGACCCCGGGCTTCGTCGTAGCGCGGACGATTGAGCGGGTGCGCCATCGTCCCGACGAACTGCCTCGCGGATTCCCGTGGCAAGTGGGTGTCTGTGTCGAGCGTGATGACGTACTCGACGTCCGACAACGCGGTGACGTCGCCCACGATGAGCGAGAAGCGGTCGCGGCCCCTGCCGCGCAACAGCGCGTTGAGATCCGCGAGCTTGCCGCGCTTGCGCTCGTAACCCATCCAGAGCTTTTCCGCCGCGTTCCAGCGGCGCGGGCGATGGAGCAGGAAGAACCGATCAGCCGCGCGCGATGAGTACGTCGCGTTCAGCTGTTCGATCCCGTTGCGCGCACGCCGCAGAAGCGGCTCATCCTCGCTCAGCGATTCCTGCGCCGCATCGGAAAAGTCCGTCAGCAGGCCGAAATGCAGGTGGTCATCACGATTGCCGAGAAACCGGACTTCGAGCGATTCGAGCAGCTCGTCGATCCGGTCTTCGGAAGTCAAGAGCGTCGGGATCACGACGAGGCTGCGGAACGACGCCGGAAGCCCATCCGAGAAATCCATCCTGGGCAGCGGGTGCGGAGTCGTCAGCAGGGCCGACAGCCAGTTTGCGAGCGCAGACGCGAGCTGGCTGGCGCCGAGCACCGTCATGAATCCGAGGAGCGCATATCGCCAGCCGTCGACGCCGGCGTCGACGGCGAGCACCAGGGGAACGGACGCGAAGAGCGCTGTCATCGACGCGATGGCGCCCAGGTAGAAAAACAGCGCCGACCCTTGGATGGTGCGCCTCACGCGGGCGATGATGGAGAGGCGAAATGCAATCGCCTGCTCGAGTTCGGGCAGGCCCCGGTCGATCAGGTAGTAGCCGACGTGCGCCCGATGATCGCGGTCGCCGTGTACGGCAGCGCCCTGGCGTGCAAGCGCGACGGCCGCCCGCGCGACTTCGAATTCCGTGAATCGGGTCCGCTTGGCGAGCCTTGCAACGACGTGCCGGTAGCGGTCCCGGCTTGCGAAGTCCATGCGGCCGTAGCTGCCGTCGGGATCCTCGCGCAGCGCCTTTTCAACGAGGCTCATCGACTCGACGAATACGCGCCAGTCCATGGCTCCCAGGTGACGCAGGCTGCCGATCGTGTTGCTGATCGAGACCTGGTCCGCCGCCTGCTGCCGCGTTTCCGACCGCACCAGTTGCTCGATCGTCCGGCTGGACTCGGCGAGGCGCTGCTCAATCCAGGTGAGCGGCAGTGCGAGCGCAGGGCCATGCCCTTGCAGCCGGCGGACGAGTTCCGCGACGAATGAGCCCTCCATCGGCGGGTTCGATCGCGCCATGTCCGCGATCACGAGGATCAGGCTCTTTGGGTCGCTCTCGGCGATCTCCATCATCCTGTTGGCCCAGTCCTGGGCCTCGTTCAGGTGGACGCGGGAGGTCATGATCCGCACCCCGACCCGGCGCAGGTTCTCGATCAACGCGAGGCGGAGCATGATCGGGATCGCCCAGAGTTCGCCGAGCGTGAGCGGTTCGACGGCCTGGTACGCCGCAATGAACCGGCCGAGGGTCTCGGAGTCCACGCGCCCGTCGCCATGCGAGATGACCTGCAGCGCAAGGTCATATACGCGCGGCAATGCACTCGAGGGTCCCTGTGCAAGCCTTGGGAGCGCCTGGCTGTAACCCTTCGGCAGGTGCTCCCGGGCCGTGCGGATCTGTTCCTCGATCAGGTAGAAATTGTCCAGCAGCCATTCACCGGCCGGTGCAATGCGCCGACGCGACTTGACTGCCTCGGTCAGCAGTTCACAGGTCTCGAGGAGAACTTGTTCGTTCTCGTCCAGGCGTCGCAACAGCCGGTTCTGCGGGCGCGATTTGCTTAGCGTGTGCAGGGATGCGAGCGACCTGCCGTGCTGCTCCATCTGGTCGGCGCTGAAGAGCTCGGCGCG
>DATBSX010000292.1:0-7332 GCA_036559565.1 Steroidobacteraceae bacterium
TCCTGCCCTGGGTCGTGGAGCGGATTCTCGCCACGGCGCCGGAGGGTGCTGACGTGGACAGCTGGCGGTACTGAGATGGAACGGATACTGCGTCGCTATCTGCCGGCGGCCGCGCTCGCGGCGACGCTCGCGGCCTGCTCGACGAATCCCGTCACGGGCAAGAGCGAACTGATGCTCGTCGGCGAGGGCACGGAGCTTTCAATCGGCGAGAAGAACTACGCGCCGATGCGCCAGTCCGAGGGAGGCGACTACTCCCTCGACCCGGCCCTGACGAGCTACGTGCAGCGCGTCGGCAATCGCCTGGCGGCCGTGAGCGACCGAAAGTTGCCCTATCAATTCGTCGTATTGAACAACACGATTCCAAATGCCTGGGCATTGCCAGGCGGAAAAATCGCAGTCAATCGCGGGCTCCTGGTGCAGCTGAAGTCGGAATCGGAACTCGCAGCGGTGCTCGGGCATGAGATCGTGCATGCGGCGGCCCGCCACTCGGCGCAGCAGATGAGCAAGGGCATGCTGCTGCAAGGCGGCTTGCTCGCCGCGCAGGTCGCGAGCAGCGACAGCGACTACGGCAACCTCTACATGGCCGGCGCGGGGCTCGGCGCCCAGCTCCTGATGCAGCGATACAGTCGCGAGGCCGAACTCGAAGCCGACAAGTACGGTATCGAGTACATGAGCAAGGCAGGCTATAACGTCCAGGGCGCCGTGACGCTCCAGGAAACGTTTGTCCGCATGAGCGCGAACAAGGACAGCAACTGGTTCGAAGGGCTGTTTGCGAGCCATCCGCCTTCGCAGGAGCGCGTCGACGCGAATCGCAAGCATGCGGCTCAGTACCCGGCCGGCGGCGAAATGGGCACTGAGGCCTACGCGGCCGCCATTGCACCGACCCTGAAATCAAAGCCTGCCTATGACGCTTACGAAGAAGGCCGCAAGGCGCTCAAGGACAAGCACGCGGATGTCGCGCTCGCGAAGGCGGACCAAGCGATCAAGCTCGTCCCGGACGAGGGGCATTTCTATGCGCTACGGGGCGACGCCTACCTCGTGCAGAAGAAGTTGCCATCCGCGACGCAGGCATACACCGATGCGATCTCGCGCAACGACCAGTTCTTCTATTACTACCTTCAGCGCGGTCTCATCGCCGAGCACGAGCGACAGGACGCTAAAGCGCGTCCCGACCTCGAGACGAGCTTGAAACTGCTGCCAACCGGCGCCGCCTACTACGCGCTCGGCAACATCGCCACGCGCGCGCGCAATCCCGATGCCGCACGCCAGTACTACGCGGCGGCCGCGGGCTCGGAAGGGGAAATCGGACAGGCGGCCAGCCTCGAGCTGATGCGGCTCGAGTTGCCGCAGAATCCAGGCAAATACATCCGCGCACAGGCCGGACTCGACCCGCAGGGCATGCTCTTCGTCGCGATCGGCAACCCCACGCGCGTGCCCGTGACGGGCCTTGCGGTCGGCGTCCAGTACGTCGATGCACAGGGCCGCTTGCGCGAGATGCGCCGGGACTTTAACGGCACGCTGGCGGCGGGGCAGCAAGTGCAGGTTGCAACCGGTCTCGGCCCCTTCCAGAGTGCCGACCAGTTCAAGGTCGCAATCGCCTCCGCACAGATCGCGGAGTGATCAACGAACTGCGCCCACCCGGGCGGCCGGAGCCGTCGGGGCGGGCGCATTGCCAAGCGTCAACGCTTAGCGCAGCGTCAGGACGAGTTCGCCATCCTCGACCGGGATTCGGGTACCCGGATTGCGGTCCATGCGAACCACTTTCTGGATGCCGTCGAGCTCATAGGTGACGTCGTAACCAGATTGAATTGAGCTTGTGTCATAAACCACGAGGCACGATCCGGCCTCGGCCGCCCCTTCTGCTTTGGCGGCGTCGGCCGGCTTGGCGGCCGGTGCAGCCTTAGGATCCGCAGCTTTCGACGCAGCCGGGTTCTCACCCGGGTTTGGGGATTGCGCCAGCGTCGCTTCATCGCCGCAAACCTCCCGCGGCGTGCGCGTGGTATTGAAAGCGGGCTCGACGGAAACGACCGTCGCGTATTTCTGCAGCGGGTTGTAATCGCTTTTGGCGAAGATCGAACCTGCGGCTGCCAGAACGACCGCTCCCACGATGATCCCTGCCAGTGCTGAATTGTTCATTTTGGACTCCTTGAGCGGCCCTTCACTGCCGCGTGAACGCGTACGACACTAGAAATACCGGCCGCCGAGGAAAGTCGTTACTTCGGCCCGTCGCGCTTCGGCGACGTGGAAATCGCGCCTACGGAGCCGCTATCGGGCTCAGCAGTCGAGTGCGCGGCGAAGGCGGCCGTGTCGCAGCAAGAGCTTCAGGTAATTGCGCTCGCTCACGCCCGCTTTCGCACGGATCACGGAGAGCAACGCTCGGCGGTCACGAAGGCTCCAGCGCCCGGCCTGTGCAAGCGCGAGTACAAGTCCCGCCCATTGCAGGAGCATCCGTTCCTCCGGCCGACGCATGCGTCCGGCGCGTAGCCAGCTGCGGGCCGCCGCCGTCGCGGCGGCGGCGCGTTCCGCGGCTTCGCGCTGGGCGAATCGACGCATTGCGGCATTTGCGCCCGCAAGGAGCGCGGCGGTCCGCGGCATTCGTGCAGGTCGACGCGGAACGAGTGAATAGAAAAGATACGAGCGCGCAAGCAGGCGCAGCGTCCGCGCCGAACTTCGATGCGCGGAACGTCGTGCCAGGCGCGCGTTCTCGAGCCGGAGCGCGTCCCGTGCAGACTTCGCACGCGGCCGGAAACCGAAGTGGCGGTAGAACCACCAGGCGCCGGACTCGATGCCCTCGTCATTGCCGTCGCCGAGCTGGTAGGGCTCGATGCTGAAGCTGTCGCAGCCAAAGACGTGGCGCGTCGCCGCGACGAACCGCGCGAACACCCGGGCGGCACCGCCGTGACGGAATGTCTCGAACTGGTTGAAGGAGAGTTCCGCGTGCCGTCCCAGGATATCGAGCTGGACATAGCCGATCGGCACGCCATTCTGGAGCGTCAAGCCGCCGTAGATCGCGGGCAACAACGCGCGGCGCTCGGCCAGCATGCCGACGAATGCAAAGGCGAGACCCTCGCCATCATCCACCAGGAATGCGTCGCGCGGATTGGCGAACTGGAAGGCTGCAAGGTCACGCTCACGGGTCGCCATGCACACCCGGGACAGGTGGATGAGCGATTCGGCGTCCGCGCGCCCGAGACTTGAGATACGTTGCGGTTTCCGGAGCGCTTCAACCCGCAGGCTGGGTCTCGCTCCACGCGGCGAGGAGTGCTGGTAGTAGGCGGGTGAGGTGGCAAATCGGGTTGTCGTGCGCTCCGGGGTCGCGCGACCGGCGCGCAATACGAATGGCGGATCGATACGGTCGAAAAAAGCCTCGCGCGTCGCGTCGTCGCCCGGCAAATCGGCGACGAGCCCGATAAACCAGTCGGCATCCGTCACCGTGCGTGGGCGCAGCGCATCGAGCACGTCGATTTCTGGGTCAGGAATTGTCCGCAGATATTCCGCCTGCGCCGGCAGCAGGAGCAGAGGCAGCGCATCCAGGATTGCTCGCTCGTGCTCCGGATCACCGCGCTCGATGGAGAGCGCGCCGGGCCAGGTTCGTGAGATCCACCGCGCGCTTGGCCAGAAGAAGCGGTATGGCGTGTCCGTGCCCGCAATGCCGGTACCAGCGAGGAGCGCGCGATGCCGCCGCAAGTCGGGGCGTGCCCGAAATGCGCGCAGCATGCGGCGTGCCTGTGCCCTCACGCGACGGTCGTCAGGATAGGCCTCGAGAAAAAGCAGGATCTCGTGCAGGCGCCGGACGCCGCCCGCCGTCGGCAGCGGGTCGCGCGCGAGCCGCGCGAGGAGGGCGAGCTTTCGCGCGCCGAACCCGGGCCCGTATTGCCTTCCGAGGCGCTCGAGCGAGGCGAGAGCCGCGGCCGCTGTCGGTCGTCCCACGGCTCGATCCTAGCAGGCCGCCTGCGTTACAGTGCCCGCATGCTGAGGATGATCCCGGCGGCGCTCCTCGCGGCGCTGGCTGCAAGCCCACAGTCACAAGCGGCCGATGCCGGCATGGACGCCGCGGCCGCAGGCCGGTTTGCGCAACTCGCGCTTGCCTGCGTCCATCGCGAATATCCGAACAAGATCGCGCATGTGCTGGCAAGCGACGCCGACGTGCAGCCGCCGCGCTCGCTGACACCCGTCTTCTATGGGTGTTTCGATTGGCATTCTTCCGTGCATGGCCACTGGCTGCTCGCGCGGCTTGCGCGCGAGTACCCGGACGCGGAGTTTGCAGCGCGTGCCCGCGCTGCGCTGGCCACCAGCTTTACGGAAGAGAATGTCGCACGGGAGGTCGTCTATCTGCAGGACGCGGGGCGCGCCTCGTTCGAGCGACCCTATGGCCTCGCCTGGTTCCTGCAGCTCATGGCAGAGCTTCGCAGCTGGGACGATGCCGACGCGCAGCGATGGGTGAAGGTTCTGCAGCCTCTCGAGACCGAGGCAGCGAACCGGCTCCGCACCTGGCTGCCGAAGCTTCACTACCCGATCCGCATTGGCGAGCATTCGCAGACCGCATTCGCGTTCGGCCTCATCCGGGACTGGTCGATCGTCTCGGGCGACGCAGCGATGCGCGACTTGATTGACGAGCGCAGCCGCAACTACTACCTCGACGACGTCAATTGCCCGCTCGCCTACGAGCCGTCCGGCGAGGATTTCCTCTCGCCGTGCCTCGCGGAAGCGGACTTGATGCGGCGTGTGCTGCGGCCCAATGAATTCGCCGCATGGCTCTCGAAGTTCCTGCCGGCCATTTCTCGCACGAAATCAGCAGACTGGCTCGAGCCAGGCGTCGTGACCGACCGCACGGACCCGAAGCTCGCCCACATCGACGGCCTCAACCTGAGCCGCGCCTGGATGTTGCGCGGCATCGAATCGGGCATGCCGGCCGGAGATCCGCGGCGGGCGTCGCTCGAAGCCGAGGCCGCGCTCCATGCGAATGCGGCGCTGCCCGCGGTCACGGGCGAGCACTACGAAGGCGGTCACTGGCTCGGCAGCTTTGCCGTGTACCTGCTGGGCGGCTCGGGCCGCCCGGCAGGCATCCCGTGAGACGGGCTTACTTGAACTCGATCGTGCCGCGTGCGGCCGTGGACTACGGCTTCTCGGGTGGTGACTGGAGATAATCCACGGCCACGCGCAACAGGGTGCGCAGGCCCACCGCAATCCCGGCCTCGTCGGCGTAAAAGAGTTCCGAATGGTTGTCCGGCGCCGCCGTGGCGTCCTGTCCCGCCGGCGTGACACCGACGAAATAGAAGACGCTCGGTACGGCGCGCGTGACGTGAGAGAAATCCTCGCTAACCGTCTGCACGTCGAGTGTGCGGACGCCGTCGTCGCCGACGACCGCCTTGAGTGAGCTCGTGACGCGCGCGCTGAGCGCCGGGTCGTTGTCGAGCACGGGATCGGGCTCCGGCATCATCTCGAGCGTCGCGCTCGCGCCATTCGCGGACGCGATGCCGGAAGCGAGCGCGCCCATGCGGTCGATGACCTGCTGGCGCATCTCCGGGGTGAAGGTGCGGATCGTTCCAAGCATCTCGACGGTCGGCGGGATGATGTTGTAGCGCACGCCGCCGTTGATGGCGCCGACCGTGACGACCGCCGGCAGCTTCGTGATGTCGAGGTCACGGCTCACGATCGTCTGCAGTGCATTCACGATCTGCGCCGAGATGACGATGGGATCCACGCCGAGCCAGGGCCGCGCGCCGTGGCTCTGCTTGCCGGTAACCGTGATCTTGAAGAAATCCGAGCCCGCCATGAACGGGCCGGGGCGCAGGCCGACCGTTCCGGTATTCAGGAACGACATCAGGTGCAGGCCAAACGCCGCTTCGGGACGCGCGATGTCGAGGAGGCCCTCGTCGAGCATGAGCGGCGCACCGCCGCGTTCGCCCTCGGGCACGCCTTCCTCGGCGGGCTGGAACATGAGCAGGACCTTGCCGGGCAGGCGGTCCCGCAATTTCACCAGGACTTCCGCCGTGCCCATCAGGATGGCCGTGTGACCGTCGTGACCGCAGGCGTGCATGACGCCGACGGTGCGTCCCCGGAACTCGCCAGTCGCCGTCGACCGGAATGGCACGTCGGTTTTTTCCGTGACCGGCAGGGCGTCCATGTCGGCCCGCAGCAGGATCGTGGGGCCGGGCAACTTGCCTTCGATAACGGCGACGACGCCGGTGTGCGCGATCCCCGTCCGCGGCTCGAGTCCGAGCGAGCGCAGGTACTCCGCGACTTTCGCGGAAGTGCGCACCTCGCGGTTCGCGAGTTCGGGATTGCGGTGAAAATCCCGACGCCATTCGACGACTTTCGGCTCGATTGCCGCCGCCGCGGCGTCGAGCTCGGGAGCGGTTATCGCTGCGCCTGCGACCGGTGCCGCGAGCGCGAATGCGAAGGCCAACAAAAGCGCTGATTTCATCGGGTCCTCCGCAATTTGCGCGAGTCTATCGCAGCGCCCGGGCAGCCGAGTTGCCACGCACTCGCGAGTTGAGCCGACCTGCCGCCCTGCGGTATCATCTGCGCGGGCCGGGGGCTGGGCGACAGCCACCGCGGTCCGGGCAGCGAGGCCCGGTCGTGGTCCTCGGGTACCCAATGGTCGATCGGAAGGCCCCCTCGCGGGGCCTTTTTGTTGCCGATCGGGTCGCCGGAAATGGGCCTCGTGCCCATTTTTTATTTCCGGGGCGGGTGGAGGCCGGATGAAGGACAAGCTGATCGGCTTGCTGGGGCCGGTGGTGTCCGGGCTCGGTTACGAGCTCGTGGAGGTCGAGTGGAGCGCATCGGGCTCCAACTCGCTGCTGCGCATTTATATCGACCGCACCGATGACGTCGCGGTCGGGCTCGACGATTGCGAGCGCGTGAGCCGGTCGGTTGGCGCCGTGCTGGAGGCCGCGGACCTGATGGGGCACGAGTACCGGCTGGAAGTCTCGTCCCCAGGCTTCGACCGGCCGCTGCGGACGGCCGAGCATTTCGAGCGCTTCGCGGGCAGCGAGGCGCGGATCGAGTTGGCGGCGCCCGTCGAAGGACGCCGCCGGTTCAGGGGACGGCTTGGGCCGTTTGAAGGCGGCATGGTTTCGATCGAGGTGGACCGGAAGGAGTGGAAATTGCCGCTTTCCGGAATCAGCAAGGCGAGGTTAGTGGGTTGAGCATGAACAAACAGATCCTGGAAGTCGTCGAGGCCGTCTCCAACGAGAAGGGCGTCGCACGCGAGATCATCTTCGAGGCGCTCGAGGCAGCGCTGGCTTCGGCGACGCGCCGCAAGCACGGCGATGACATCGACGTGCGCGTCGAGATCGATCGCAAGACGGGCGAATACAAGACGTTCCG
>DATBSX010000293.1:0-8942 GCA_036559565.1 Steroidobacteraceae bacterium
GGGCCCGCGGCGCTGATCAGAATTCCCTTGAACAGCATCATCATCATGAACGCGCCGAACAGCGAATAGCCGTCGCTCGTGATCTTGTGGTTGAGTGCGGCCAGGCTGCCGCTCCAGTTCAGGTCGAGCGACCAGCCGAAGAACGGCGAGTGCCAGGAAGCGGGCGTCAGCGCCGCGATCGTCTTCGGGTCGACGCGCTCGATGGCGATGACGGCGACGATCACCGAGACGATCGTCATCAGGATGAATTTCAGGACGTCGGTCCACACGATGCTGAACATGCCGCCGAGCACGGCGTAGATCATCGTGAGGGTGGTGAAGGTGATGCCGTAGAAGTGGGCGACGTTGGCGGGCGCGACGTCGAACGGCAGCCAGGGCGCGACCGTGGACCAGGGCAGGAAGATCTCGATGAACTTGCCGATGCCGACGAATCCGTAGGCGAGGAAGCCGAGCACGCTCGAGACCGCGAAGCCGATGACCACGAATTGCGAGAGCTGTCCGCCCCGGCCCTTGCCGAAGCGCGTTTCGATCCATTCCGCGCCGGTCAGCGCGTTCGAGCGCCGCAGCCAGGCGGAGAGGTAGACCATCAGGAACACCTGGTTGAAGACCGGCCATACCCAGGGGATCCAGATGCACTTGAGCCCGTAGACGACGCACAGCGTGACGAGCCACATGGTCCCGGTGACGTCATACATGTCGGAGGCATTGGAGAGGCCGAGCAAGTACCAGGGCATGGACTTGTCGGCGAGGAAGTAGGATTGGAGGCTGCGCGCGGCGCGGCGGCGCGCGAAGAGGCCGATCGCGATCGTCGCCAGTACGTACAGGCCCACGATGGCAAAGTCGATGGCCTGCATCGCCGCGGATCCCCCCAGAAGCGTCAACAATCATTCCACTTCGTGACAGCGCTGTCAACGATCCGCTATGATCCGCATCGGGGCTCAGGGGAGACGAATGAAAAAGAGCCGGGAGCCGAATAACACGATCGACGACGTGGCACGGCAGGCCGGCGTTTCGATCAAGACCGTCTCGCGCGTGCTGAACCGAGAGCCGAACGTGCGCCAGTCGACGCGCGACAAGGTGCTCGCGGCGACGAAATCGCTCGGCTACGCGCGGAACATCTCCGCGCGGCGGCTCGCGGCGCGGCGCTCGTTCATCGTCGCGCTCGTCTACCGCGACGACGACGTCAACCACTACATTCCGGACATCCAGCACGGCGCGCTCGACGTGTGCCGCGAGCGCGGCTACAACCTGCTGCTGCATCCCTGCCAGGGCAGCATCGGCGACGCGGCCGACGAGATCGAGCAGCTCGTGAAGGAGTCGCTGCTGGACGGCTTCATCCTGGTCCCGCCGCTCGCGGATTCCCGCAAGCTGCTCGGCCAGATGGCGCGCCAGGGCGTGCCATTCGTGCGCGTCTCGCAGCTCTACCGTGGCGAGCTGTCCCCGTCGGTCTCGGTCGGGGACCGCGCGGGAGCCTATAAAATGGCTGAATATCTCGCGAGCCTGAAGCATCGCGACGTCGCCTTCATCCTCGGCAACGAGAACCAGGGCGCGAGCATCGACCGCCTGCGCGGGTTCCGTGAGGCGATCAAGGACTTTGGCCTGCGTGACAACCCGGAGTGGATCCGGCAGGGCGACTTCACCTTCGAATCCGGGGTCCGCTGCATGGAGGAACTGCTGGCGCTGCGCAAGCGGCCGACGGCGGTGTTCGCGAGCAACGACGACATGGCGGCCGGCGCGCTGCTGGTTGCGCACCGGCGCGGCCTCGCCATCCCTGGCGACCTCAGCATCGTCGGCTTCGACGACATCTCGATGGCCCAGCGCCTGTGGCCGCCGCTGACCACGGTCCGCCAGCCGATCAAGAGGGCGGCGGCCACGGCGACCGGCATGCTGCTCGACAGCCTGCGGACCCGGGACTTCACGCCGGTCAACCAGGAGATTCCGGGCGAGCTCGTGATCCGCGAGAGCGCCGCCGCACCGTCGCGGAAATGATGCTGCGCAAAAAGACGCGTTATGCCCGCGACCGGGCGGGGATGGACAGCGCTGTCATTTCTGGTCTAGTATCTGATAGCGCTGTCATCCGGGGCATGCGATCCGGCGACGGCGGGTACAAGAGCGCTACCGACACGAAAGCTTGGGGGGAACCATGAGGACTTCGATTTCGGTCCTGGGCATTACGGCCCTGTGCCTGTCCACCGCCATTCCTGCGCACGCGCAGACATCGGCACCGCAGGCGTCACTGGGGGAGATCGTCGTCACCGCGACGCGGCGCGAGACGAACATCCAGGAGACGCCGCTCGCGATCACCGCCTTCGACCAGGCGACGCTCGACGAGAACCGCGTCGTCTCGCTGCTCGACGTGCGAGGCCTCGTCCCCAACCTCCAGTTCTTCGAAAACGGCGACCACGCGGTCCCGCTGATCTTCATCCGCGGCCTCGGCACGCGGAACCAGACCGAGGCCGGCGACCAGGGCATCGCGTTCTACGCCGACGGCGTGTTCGCGGCGCGTTCGCAGGGCACGACCGTGATGCTCTACGACCTCGACCGGATCGAGATCCTGCGCGGCCCGCAGGGCACGCTGTTCGGCCGCAACTCGACCGGCGGCGCGATCGCGCTGCACACGGCGAAGCCGGACACGAGCGGCTTTGACGCCTCGGGCGAGCTCGTATCGGGCACCGACTCGCTGCGCGGAATCCGCGGCATGGTCAACGTGCCGATCACGGACAAGTGGGCGCTGCGCGCGGCCGCCGCCACCGAGGAGCAGAAGGGAACCACGGAATTCACGAACGGCAACCAGTTCGAGACCAACCGCAAGTACGGCACGGAAGACATCAGCTCGTACCGGATCAGCTCGATGTTCGAGCCGACCGAGAACATCAGCTGGTTCCTCGCCTTCGAGAACTTCCGCAATGACGGCACTGGCGACGTGGGCAGCCTCGACTTCGACCACCGCGTCAACAATGCGACGGCGCCCGGCAACCTGAACCTCGATTCCGACAGCATCCGTACGCGCCTCGACATCGGCGTCGGCAACGGCTACACGCTGAGCTACATCGGCGGCTACTCGGAGTTCGACCAGAGCCAGCTCTACGGCAACGGCTTCCAGGGCGACTCGCGCAACACCGTGTACTCGTCCTACGAAGGCACGCAGCACGAGCTGCAGTTCTCCAGCCCGTCCGACCAGCGCCTGTACTGGACCGCGGGCCTGTTCTACTTCAAGGAAGAGAACAGCATCCGCTTCGACATGCTGCACGGCAGCTGGGGATTCACGCCGCAGGACAGCCCGGACGGCGTGCTCTCGACCTTCGTGCAGCCGAACCGCGGCCTCGAGTCGGAAAGCGTCTACGGCCAGGGCACGTTCGCCTTCACGGACCGCTTCCGCTTCACGGCGGGCGCGCGCTACATCGACGACACGCGCGAGGACAAGGGCGGCCGCTCGATCGACTGCACCTTCGGCCTCGTGGGACCGCTGCCCAACGACATCGCGGCCCAGGCGACCGACCTCAACGGCGCGCAGGGCTGCTTCTACCGCCAGTACAACGACATGAAGGGCAACTGGACCAAGACCACGTGGATGGTCCGCGGCGAGTACGACCTCTCCGACAACGTGCTGCTCTACCTGTCCCACGGCACCGGCTGGAAATCAGGCGTGCTGCAGGACGGCATGAGCTTCGCCGCGCTGGATGACGGCACCGGCAACCTCGACTTCTCGCGCAACGACGCGCTGCTGCAGGACCCCGAGGAAGTCGAGAGCACCGAGCTCGGCGTCAAGACCGACTTCGCCGGCTGGCGGCTGAGCGCGAACCTGTTCTACATGGACTTCACGAACATGCAGGTCACGGGCGCGGTGATCGACCCGGTCACGGGCCAGTCGACGCTCACCAACACGAACGCGGGCGGCTCCACGATCCAGGGCCTCGAGTTCGAAAGCTCGGTCGGGCTGTTCGACGGCGCCGGGCGGCTCGACGTGACGCTCGCCTGGCTCGACGCGACCTATGACGAGTTCCTCGGCAACGAGAGCAACTTCGGCGATGCGCGAGGCCGGATCTGGAATCCCTGCGGACTCGGCGTCGATCCGAGCGGCGCCTGCGTCGGCAACGTGTTCGACTTTGCCGGCAACCACCTGCCGTACGCGCCGGAGTACCAGGCGACCGCGATTTACACGCACACTTTCGAGCTCGGCAACGGGGCGGGCATCGTGCCGCGCCTGCGCGTGAGCTACTTCGACGACATGTTCCTCGGCTGGGAGAACCGCACCGACCGTCCCGCCGGCACGCTGAGCCCGACGGACCCGGGCGAGAAGAACTTCGGCGTCCAGCCGGCCTACACGATGGTCGACCTCAGCCTCGGCTACCATTCGGCGAACGGCCAGTGGTATGTCGAGGGCTACGGGACCAACGTGACGGACGAGGCGGTCAAGACCGAGGCCTTCTACGGCGGCGAGGTCACCGCGTACAAGTGGGGCGACGGGGAAGAATACGGCGTGCGGTTCGGCTTCCGCTACAAGTGAGATGACCGCGCGCGCGAGATGGGCCTTGCGCGCTGCGGCGCTTGCCGCGCTCGCAGGGGCGGCGGCAAGCTGCGGGGGTGGCGGGGGCTCGGATTCATCGGGCAACCCGCCGCCACCGCCTCCGCCGCCGACCATCCAGTTCAAGAACATCACGACCAGCACGGGCATCTCGTTCGTGCACGGGATCGTCAATCCCACGCACTCGAAAGCCGAACTGTTCGGCGGCGGCGTCGCGGCCGGCGACTATGACGGCGACGGCGACGTGGACCTCTACGTCGTCCGCGGCAACATCGGTCCGAACCTGCTGTACCGGAACGATGGCAACAACCACTTCATGGACGTGGCCGCCGCGGCCGGCGTCGACGATGCCGCCCCGGGCGGCGGCGGCTACCTGCACAGCGGCCCCGCATTCGCGGACGTGGACGGCGACGGCGACCTCGACCTGTTCGTCGGCGGCATGGAAGGGGATCCCTGCATCCTGTTCGAGAACAACGGCGACGGCACGTTCACCGACGTGACCGCGCAATCCGGCTTCAAGACGATGGGCGCGAAGAACACGATCTCCGCGTCGTTCGGCGACTACGACCTCGACGGCGACCTCGACATGATGCTCGCGCACTGGGGCACGCCGCGGCCGCAGGACGGTTCGGGCGGCAACGGCGACACCGAGTCGCTGTGGCGGAACGACAGCGACGCCAACGGCATCCACTTCACCAACGTGAGCGTCGAGGCGGGCATCGCCGCGACGATCATCGCGCGGCGCGGCGGGTACTTCGATTTCCAGCCGGACGCGCTCGACTACGACTACACCTTCACGCCGTCGTTCGCGCGCATGGATGCGGACCTCTATCCCGACATCCTGAGCGTCGCGGATTTCAGCAACTCGCGCGTCTTCATGAGCAACGGCTCGAACGCGGGGATCGTGAGCTTCCGCGACACCACCGACAACTCGGTGCAGATCGACCGCAACGGGATGGGCGCCGCCGTCGGCGACGTGGACAACGACGGCGACCTCGACTGGTTCGTCACGGGCATCTACGGCTCGAGCGAGACGGTCGGCAACCGGCTCTACCTGAACGACGGCGACGGCGTGCTGCACGACGCGACGATCAACGCCGGGGTTGCGGACGGCGGCTGGGGCTGGGGCGCCTGCCTCGCGGATTTCGACCTCGACGGGCGGCTCGACATCTTCCACACCAACGGCTGGGAATCGAACCCGATCGACGACTTCGCGCATGACGCCAGCCGGCTCTTCATCGCGCGGGCGAACGGGCTTTCGTTCGTCGACGAGGCGGCGAAGCGCGGCATGACGGATACCGAGCAGGGACGGGCCGTCGTGTGCGCCGACTTCGACGAGGACGGCGACGTCGACATCTTCATGACGAACCGCGGGTTCGAGAACTCGGGCGCCTTCTGGCTCAACCAAGGCGCGGGCAACGGCAACCGGTCGTTGTCGGTCCGCCTCGTCGGCACGGCGCCGAATACCGAGGCGGTCGGGGCGCGCATCCGCGTGACGGAGGGCGGCACGACGCAGATGCGGGAGATTGCGGTTGGCAGCAATTTCACGTCGCAGAACCCGACGCCGCAGACATTCGGCCTGGGCGGCGCGACGACGGCCCAGGCGGTCGAGATCGAATGGCCGGACGGCCGCGTGGATAATTACGCCGACGTCGCGGCCGGCACCGTCGTATTTCATCAGTAGCCGCGTAGCACGCTGCAGGATTTGAGGGCCTCGATGACCAGGTATTCATCGGCATCCGCAACTCGAACGCGCGCGGGCATCGGCGCGGTCCTCGCCGTGCTGGCAGCCGTCATGGCCGGCTGCGGCGGCAGCGACGGCACTCCGCCGGCCGACCAGACGGCGGACACGCGCAATCCATCGGTGGCGCGCCAATGGAACGAGGCGCTGCTCGACGCGATCCGCAAGGACCTGGCGCGGCCGACGGTGCATGCGCGGAATCTCTTCCACGTCTCGGCGGCGATGTATGACGCCTGGGCGGTCTATTCGGACACGGCACATCCCTACCTCGCGGGCGGGGAAGTGCACGGCTTCGCCTGCCCGATGGCGGGCTTGAAGCTGACCGGAGACCGGCAGCTCCTTCGCGAGGAGGCGATCAGCTTCGCGGCCTACCGGATCATCCGGCACCGGTTCGCGGCCTCGCCCGGCGCGGCTGCGACGACGGCCGAGGTGGATGCGCTCATGAGCACGCTCGGCTACGACGCGTCAAACGTCTCGACGGACCTGAGCGACGGCTCTGCGGCGGCGGTCGGCAACCGCATTGCGGAGTGCTACATCAATTACGGCCTGCAGGATGGCTCGAATGAGGCCAATGGCTACGCCAACCAGCATTACCTGCCCGTCAATCCGCCGATCGAGCCGCCGAAGCCGGGCAATCCGGATATCGTCGACCTCGACCGCTGGCAGCCGATCAAGCTCGCGAATTACGTTGACCAGGCCGGCAACGTGATCAACTCGCAACCGCCGGCACTCACGCCGGAATGGGGCGCGGTGCTGCCGTTCTCGCTGACGGATGCCGACAAGACGACGTTCAACCGCGACGGCTTTGATTACAACGTCTACCACGACCCGGGCGCGCCGCCGCGCGCGCAGGGTTCGGACGCGGATCTCTACAAGTGGGCATACACGCTCGTCGCTGTCTGGTCCGGGCATCTCGACCAGGACGACGGCGTGATGATGGACATCTCACCGGCGAGCAATGGAAACGCCGCCGAGCTGCCGACGACGTTCGACGAGTTGCCGGCGTACTACGACCTGGTGAACGGCGGCGACCTGCATACGGGCCGCACGGTCAACCCGGCCACCGGCGCTCCCTACACGCCTCAGATCGTCCCGCGCGGCGACTACACGCGCGTGCTCGCGGAATTCTGGGCGGACGGGCCGACTTCGGAAACGCCGCCGGGCCACTGGTTCACGATCCTGAACACCGTGACCGATCACCCGCTGTTTCATCGCCGCATCGGCGGTACCGGGCCGGAAATCGGCCCGCTGGAATGGGACGTCAAGGCGTACTTGACGCTCGGCGGCGCGATGCACGACGTCGCGATCACGGCCTGGGGCATCAAGGGCTGGTACGACACGATCCGCCCGGTTTCGGCGATCCGCGCGATGGCCGATCGCGGGCAGGGTTCCGATCCGCTCGGTCCCTCGTATCACCCGGACGGCATCATGCTCGTGCCCGGTCACGTCGAGGTGGTCCTGGCCGGCGATCCGCTCGCGGGCGCCTCGGACGAGAACGTCGGCAAGATCAAGATCTATGCCTGGCGCGGGCCGACGGCCATCCCGGATCCGCTGACAACCCAGGCTCATGCCGGCTGGATGCTGGCGGAGAACTGGTGGCCGTATCAGCGGCCGACCTTCGTGACGCCGCCGTTCCCGGGATACATCTCCGGCCACTCCACGTATTCGCGCGCGGCCGCCGAAGTGCTGACGCTGCTGACGGGCGATGAGTACTTTCCCGGCGGCATGAGCCAGTTCGAGATCACGAAGAACCAGTTCCTGGTGTTCGAGGAAGGCCCGAGCGTCGACATGACGCTGCAGTGGGCGACGTATCGCGACGCGGCCGAGCAGAGCGCCTTGTCGCGCATCTGGGGCGGCATCCATCCGCCGGTCGACGACATCCCGGGCCGGCGGATTGGCAGCGTGATCGGCCCGCAGGCCTACGACTTCGCGAAGGCCTTCTTCGATTGAATCCTAAAGGGGACGGTCACCTTTAAAGGTGACCGTCCCCTTCAAAAGAGGGAGGTTTCGCGGCGGAAGAGCGGCGTCGCGAGCTTACGGACGTAGGAGCCGGCGCTGGTGGCGAGCGAGGCCGCGATCGCGCCGGTCGTGCGCTGCACATGCGTGCGCAGCTCGGGCACCGCAGTCGCTTCCCAGTGTCGCGAGCGCAGCAGCGGGCCGATGTAATAGAGAACCTCCGAGGCGTTACCGGTTGCATCGAACATGCGCCCGTCCGGGTCCGTGCCCCAGCCGATGCCGAGCCCATCGGCCTCGCAAAGCCCCTGCTCGACGAGCGATTGCACCAGCGGACAGGCGGACCGCGCGGGATGGCTGTCCGGCCCCGTCACGTTGACCACCGCGTCCACGAGTTCCTCGCGGATCCGATCGCTGCCGCGCGGCTGCCAGGCTACGACGATGCCACGCTGGATTTGCTTCATGCCCAGGACCCTGCCGGCCAGGATCTCGAGCCGCCGCTTGTCGCAGAGCTGCTGGATGCGTTGCAGCGTCGCGCGCGGAGAGCGATGACGATGCACATCCCAGATCGCGCGCACGTGGCGCAGGAAACGCCGGCGAACCCGCCTCGGCGCCGCGCGCCAGAGCGCCGGCATTATCTTGCGGACTTCCTGCAGCGCAGCCCGCCAGTCGCCGCCCGAGAGCGTCACTTGTGCACGGAAAGCGTGCAGGCGCTGCGACAGC